>NZ_JQKG01000016.1:33181-109326 GCF_000745915.1 Deinococcus misasensis DSM 22328 | reverse complement strand
CCCGACGGTCAGCGGCTTGACGATTCCATTCTAGGAGGAAAACGCATGCAAGTCATCGGTGTCGATATTGCTTGTGACAGTTTTGTGGCCTTTCATCCCCAAGACCAAACCCCCCAGAGCTTCGAGAACACCCCCAAAGGCTTTCCGTGCTTCCAGCGTTGGATCCGCAAGACCCTCCCTGAGGTCACGGAGACGCAAGTGCAAGTGGTGATGGAAGCCACCGGAATTTACTGGCACAAACTGGCAGACTTCCTGCACCGGCAAGGCTTTCGGATCAGTGTGGTCAATCCTGCCCAAGTGAAATTCTTCGCCCGCACCCAGCTCAAACGCAGCAAAACCGACCAAGTGGATGCCAAATTGATTCAGCACTACGGCGAATTGATCAAGCCTCCCGTGTGGCAACCAGCCCCTGAAGTCCTCCAGACCTTGCAGAGCACCTTGAAAGTGCTCGATGAAATCAAAGCCTTGCAGCGCATGGAAAACAATCGCCTGCATGCTCTGGTCAGGCATGTCGAGGACACCGAGGTGTTGCAAAAACTCGCCCAGGAGCGTCTGGAGCTGCTGGACAAACAACGTCAGACTCTGGAAGCCAGAGTTGTGCAGTTGCTGAAAACAGATCTCCTGAAAGACACGGTGGAGCGTCTGGTGTCCGTGCCAGGAATTGGCATGTTAACGGCGGCTTTGCTGATTGCTGAAACCACCCTCTTTCAAGGGTTGCACTCGGGTCGGGCGATTGGGGCGTATGCGGGTCTGTCTCCGGCCCTCAGGCAATCCGGGAAGAGTTCGCCGAGGGCGCACCTGTCGAAAATGGGGAATTCCCGTTTGAGGGTGGCTGCGTTCATGGCGGCTCAGGGGGCGACCCATTCGCACAGTCCTCTGGGGGTGTATTTTCGGCGGTTGGTGGCGGGGGGGAAGCCGTACAAAGTGGCGTTGTGTGCTTTGGCGAGGAAACTGTTGTGCATTGCTTTGGCGGTGTTTCGGAGTGGGATGAAGTATGACCCGGCGGTGCATATGCAAGAAAAACCTGTAGCACACGCTTAATGGATCAGGGGTGGTGCCACTGGGCCTGAAGGGTGGAGGCTTAGGGGCTGATGATGGTTTGGAAGCCCCCCCTTGATTTCCCGCCAAGAACACGTTATCTGAGAGCTGATCGCTGAACGCTTTTTCAAGTGACATGCCAAAAGTCAGACTTTGCGTTTACCCTAGAAATCCACAATCCAACACAGATCGATGGAAGCCTCTGCAGTATCCTTGGGAAACATTGCTTTTGGCAGAGAATGCTGGCCCTGCTGCCAGAGCACCCCGAAGATCTTGCAGACCCATGCTCTGGGTCCCACCAGAAGCCCTGAGAGGTGAAAGCTGTGCACGAACCTTCCCTGTCCGAAGTCCTGCATTCCCCATCCCCGCACCTGCCAGAGGGTGACCTGCAACAGCAGTTGCAGGACCTGCTGAACACCGTGCGGCAGCATTTTGGCATGAATGTGGCTTTCATTTCACGCTTTGAAAATGGACGGCGCATTTTTGAACAGGTCAGCAGCGATGGGCCTTCACAGGTGCAGGTGGGAAACGGTGATCCTCTGGAGGAAACCTACTGCCAGAGGGTGGTCATGGGCGATTTGCCCGGCGTCATTCCCAACACCGCTGATTTCGAGGTGGCCCGGAACCTGCCCATCACCCGCACCCTGAACATTGGGGCTTACCTGAGCGCACCCATCCAGTTGCCGGATGGACAGGTGTATGGCACGTTCTGTTGCCTGAGCCATCAACCTGAAAACAACCTCAACCAGAGGGATTTGCAGGTCTTGAGGGCTTTTGCAGAGGTGGCAGGCCAGCACATTGAAAAACACCATCGGCAGGCACAGGAACGACAGGACAAAATCCGGCGGATCCAGCAGGTTTTCACGGGTGACCTCCTGAGCATGGTGTATCAACCTTTTGTGGAAGTGACCACAGGCAAACTGGTGGGTATAGAGGTGCTCTCGCGGTTTGCTTCAGAACCTTACCTCACCCCTGACATTTGGTTTGCGGAAGCACATCAGGTGAACCTCGGGGTGGAATTGGAAGCCTTTGCCATCCGAAAAGCCCTGATGGAACTTCTTGACCTGCCCGGTTCCTTTCAGATGGCCTTCAATGTTTCACCGCAAATGCTGCTCAGTCCGCAACTGGAAGGGGTTTTGCAGGGCCATCCTCTGGACCGCATCACCCTTGAACTTTCTGAACGGGCTCCTGTTCAAGACTACAGTGTGCTGCTGGAGCGTTTGAAATTCTGGCGTTCACAGGGACTCAGGTTTGCCATTGATGATGCTGGAGCAGACCACGCCAGCATGCGCCACCTTCTGCACTTGCATCCGGACACCCTGAAGATTGACATGTCCCTCACCAGAGGCATTGATGTGCATCCCGGACGGCGTTCCCTGACCACCGCTCTGGTGGCTTTTGCTTCAGAAATTGGCAGCACTCTGGTTGCAGAAGGTGTGGAAACCAGAGGAGAGCTGCACACCTTCATGCAACTCAGGGTGCAGCAGGCGCAGGGACATCTGCTGCATCGGCCTCTACCTGTTGCAGATTTGGGCGAAATGCTGAAAGATCAGGGGGCCTGCTGAAAACATGCTTTCAAAATGCACAATTATGAAGAGACCTTGAAAAAACTTCTTCTGCGCTCATGGTGTTTTGTGCACTAAACTGAAAACATGGATACGGCCCACGAAGTGTCTGCTGCCCTGCCCACTTGCCGAATTCTGGTGGTGGACGATGAACCCGCCAACGTCACCCTGATGCGCAGGCTCCTGACCCAGAGTGGATATGCCCCTCCTCTGGAAGTGCAGGATTCCAGATGGGCTGTGCAAACCATTGAAAATGAAAAACCCGATTTGATCCTGTTGGACCTGATGATGCCACACGTCAGTGGACTGGACATTCTGAAAAGCCTTCCAGAGGTGTTCCAGAAAGTGGGTTTCATTCCGGTCATTGTGCTGACCGCAGACATGGCTTCCCAGACCCGGCATGAGGCCCTTGCTCTGGGGGCCAGCGATTTCATCACCAAACCGATTGACCGCACCGAAACCCTGTTGCGCATCAAAAACATCTTGCAACTGCATCAATTTCGCAAAACCCTGCAAAACCAGAATCAGGTGCTGGAGGAGGAGGTGCAGTCCCGCACCCGCCAGTTGCAGGAAGCCTACCAGCAAATTGTGGAACGCAACCGCGAACTGAAGCAGGCACAGGAGGAAATCGTGATCCGCCTTGCCCGATGTGGCGAGTACCGCGACGATCAGACTGGAGAGCACACCCACCGTGTCGGTCACATGGCCGCCCGCATTGGCAGCGAAATGGGCATGCCTTCAGAGCAGGTCAACCAGTTGCAGGAAGCGGCTTTGTTGCATGACATCGGCAAGGTGGGCATCAGTGACCTGATCCTCCTGAAGCCTGGGCGCCTCACCCCAGAGGAATTTCAACTGATGAAACAGCACTCGGTGATTGGGGCCAGAATTCTGGAGTCCAGTCAAACCGCCCTGTTGCAAATGGCCGAACGGATTGCCCTGTCGCACCACGAGCGCTGGGATGGGACAGGCTATCCGCAGGGTCTGTCCGGTGCAAACATTCCTCTGGAAGCCCGGATTGTCTCGGTGTGTGATGTGTACGATGCCCTGACCAGTGATCGACCTTACAAGAAGGCCTGGACGCACGAAGATGCCTTGCAGGAAATCCATTCCCAGAGTGGAAAAATGTTTGATCCTGCAGTGGTGGAGGCTTTCCTGCGCCTGTATGGGACCCCGTTGGACCCCCATGAAGGCTGAACCTGCCTTCTCTGTGAAAAGCATTCAGAACACCCTGCGCAGACTCTGGCAGGGCTTTGGACTGTTGCTGCTGATGGCTTTTGTGCCCACCCTTTTTTTGCTGTTGCTGGATGTGTACCGCCAGCAACAGTTGCAACAGGAGAACTGGCTTCTGTCCACCCGCACGGTGTCTGCCGTGGTGGCTTCCAGGGTGCACGAGCTGGCAGAAAACCTGAACGATCAGGTGCAGGTGCAAGACCGCCAGCAACCCCTCTTTGGCCGATGTGATGTGCCGTTCTTCATGAATGGCAGCATCCAGCACTGGGGTTACCAGAGCCCTTATGCCTCTTTGCGCTGTGGTCGCAATGCCGACACAGACCCTGTACCGCCCTTGAACGTGAAAGTGGATCTCGACCATGAAGCCATTCTGGTGTCTGATGCAAATGCAAAAACGGTCCGACTTGTGGTGGCTGTGCCCGTTCGGGGCGGTTTGCTCTGGGCTGAAATGAACCCCAGAAAACTGGTTCAGGATTTGCCTGCCCGAACCGAGGCTCTGAGCATACAGGTGCAAGGCCAGAACAGCAAACTGGATTTGCTGGGAAAAGCAGGAACCCTCTATGCATCATCTGCTTTTGACGATGCACTGGAGTTCAAGGCGTCCATTGATGTGCAGCAAGTGACCGCCTTTCAGCGGGGGATTGTGGAGAGTTACCTCAAACGCACCCTCGGTTGGGTTGGGGTGTTGTTGATGGTGGTGCTGTTTTCCTTGCGCATGCGGGAACGTTACATTTCCCAGCCCCTTTTGAAGTTGCTGGATGCCACCCGCCAGACCGCCGATGGTCAAGGCACCAGCGAATGGCCCGAGGAAGGTTTGCTGGCAGACCTCTCAGGTGCAGTCAAACACATGGCCGAACGCCTGAAAGACCGCACCAGAGAAGTCACCGCCCAGCAGAAGCGTTACCATGACCTGATCAACCTTGCACAGGATGCAGTGGTGGTGCTGGATGAGCAGGGCACCATTGTGCTGGCCAACCGTGTGGCACACCAGATGTTCGGTCATCCTGAGGGATCTCTGGTGGACCAGAGTTCCGCTGTTCTGTTGCCAGAGGGACAGCGCAGCATGTTTCAGACTTCGCTGTTGCTGCATCGTGAGGATGAATCGTTCAACCGCACCACCGAAGCGGTGGGTTTGCGTCAGGATGGCACCGAGTTTCCAATGGAAATGTCTGTAGGAAGCAGTGTGCAACCGGATGGTCGGGTGATTTCGGTGATCATTCGGGACATCACCCAGCGCAAACGCACCCAGCAAGAGCAGCAGATGGTGTTTCAGTTGGCACAGGACCTCGGGAGCACCAGTGACCCGCAAACGGCCATGCAAATGGTGCTCGGGCAGATCTGTGAGATGTACGGATGGATGCTGGGAGAAGTGTGGGAACTGCGCATGGATGGCAAATTGCACCTCGCCACCTCCCATGCCCGTTACCCTGAGGTGTTCAAAGGTTTCATTCAACAGTCTCAGGTCCTGCAATTTCGTTTGGGTGAAGGCTTGCCGGGTCGGGCATTGATGGATGGGCAAGTCCAGTGGATTTCCAACGTGACCGAAGCGTCTTTCTATCGACGCAGAGAAATTGCTTTGCAGCACGGGCTGCATGCCGCTCTGGCGGTTCCGGTGGTGGGTGAACACCTGCAACTGGTGCTGGTCTGGTACCACCCGAGGGTTCTGGAGCAGGACGAGCAACTGGTCCAGCTCACCCGCACGGTGGTGATGCAGCTTCGCAACGTCCTCAACCGGATCCAGAGCGAAGCGGCTTTGCGCACCGCAAATGAGCGCTACCGTCAGGCTGTAGAACAGGCCCCCAATCCGGTGCTGACCGTCAACAGCGAAGGTGACATCCAGCACTGGAACCAGACTTTTGCCCAGATGCTTTTGCGGGAAGACTACTCGGGCATGAATGTGATGGACCTCTCTGCAGATCCTCTGCCCGGCAAAAAGGTGCTGGAGGGGATTCGAACGGTTTATGCAGGAGGTGCTGTACAGGATCTGGAAGTCTACTTCCCCGAGGGAGGCAGGCATTTCCTGCTGGACATGTATCCCCTCTACGATGAACAAGGCCAGATCACCCAGTGCGTGGTCACAGGCACCGACATCACCGAGCGCCTGATGATGGAACAGGAACGTGAGCAGCGCAGGGTTGCTGAAGCGGCCTCGCAAGCCAAATCTGCCTTCCTGTCTCGCATGAGTCACGAACTGCGCACCCCACTCAACGCCGTGATTGGCTTCAGTGAACTCTTGCTTTATGAACCTCTGGATCCAGAGCAGAAAAACGACGTGCGTGAAATCCACAAGGCCGGGAAACACCTGCTGTCTCTGGTGAACGACCTCTTGGATCTCTCTGCTGTGGAGGCCGGCAAAGTGCAGGTGCATAAAGTCCGTGTTCCAGTCCGACTGCTTCTGGATGACTTGCGCATGATGTTTCAGGAATTGGCAACCCGGTATCAACGTTCCCTGCACCTGCCAGAGGTGCCAGAAGACCTGCACGTTCAAGGAGATCCGCAGCGCATCCGTCAGGTGCTGATCAATCTGGTGTCCAATGCCTGCAAGTACGGACGCACAAGTGTAGAGGTGCAGGTGGAGGTTCTGGAAGATCGGGTGTTCATCCATGTCAAAGACGATGGAGAGGGGCTTTCTGCACAACAGCAAAAGCAATTGTTTGTGCCCTTTGAACGGCTGGAACAGCACGAGAAAGTGGAGGGCACCGGTCTGGGATTGGTGATCTCCCACCAGTACATGACCCTGATGGGTGGAGATTTGACCGTCCAGAGCATACAAGGTGAAGGCAGTGTGTTCAGCATGGTTTTTGGCATCTCGGGTTGAATTTGGCCTGATTCGGAAACACAAGGGTTTTGAAAGGCCCGTGTTTCTGAGGTTAAAATGTAGACGCTTACATTTTTGGAATCTAAAATGTATAATCCAAGACAGGCTTTTCCTGATTTGCTTTCAAAAGCACTTCAGCGTGACCCACTGCTGTTTTTCTCAAATCAAACAGGTCTTGAAAAGCTTGTTACGTAATCAGGTATCACAAGAACAATGTTCAGCAAAATGAAAATGCGAATTTCAGATTTTTTCAGGGCTTGCATTTACCGTTAAAGAAAGCTCAACCCAATTCAAACCGCCAGCCCTGAACCTCAAGGCTCAAATTCCGGCTGGCCGAAGGAGAACCATGAAAAAATGGACTTCTGTCTCTGGCTTGATGCTGCTTGCCCTGACCGCTTGCAGCACCTCCACCCCCACCCCCTCCCAGAGCATCACGGCAATGGCCCACTCGGGAGGAGGGGCAGACATCGGAGACGGTAAAATTTTCCGTTTGCAAGCCGTTCACAGTGGGAAATGTTTGGATGTTGCTGGCATCAGCCAGAGCAACGATGCCAACATCCACCAGTGGGATTGCGTGAACAACAACCCCAACTACAATCAGGATTTCAAACTCAAACGGGTCAATGCCGGAGGGGTGTATTACCAACTGGTGCCCCAGCACTCCCAGAAGTGCGCCGATGTGGTCGGATTCAGTCAGGAAAATGGTGGCCGGGTGGCCCAGTGGGACTGCCACAGCAACCCCGACGATCCCAACCTGCGCAACCAGCTGTTTGCCCTCTGGACCCTCGGGAACGACACCTACCATCTGGTGGCCAAACACAGCGACAAGTGCCTCGACATCGCTGGCATCAGCCAGAACAACGGTGCACAGCTCACCCAATGGTCCTGCACACAAGGCGACAACCAGAAGTTCCGCCTGATTCC
The DNA here is from genome assembly GCF_000745915.1 of Deinococcus misasensis DSM 22328. NCBI lineage: Bacteria > Thermotogati > Deinococcota > Deinococci > Deinococcales > Deinococcaceae > Deinococcus > Deinococcus misasensis. The sequence continues at coordinate 101,751 of NZ_JQKG01000016.1, read as the reverse complement.
CACCTCCCACAGTGGCGGAGGAGACACCCCCGGCCCATCCAAGGAATATTGCGATCCTTTCGCCACCATTCAGGTCGGCCCTTACAAATACGTGAACAACACCTGGGGCAGCGACAAGACCAATGGTCGCTACTGGAAACAGTGCCTGCAAGAACGCACCGTGAATGGACAGAAGCAGTACGGCTGGAACTGGAACTGGCCCGGCTACGAACCCACCGTGTACGCCTACCCCGAGATCATCTTCGGCTGGAAACCCTGGGACACCGCCCAGAGCACCGACGCCCGTTTCCCCATGAAAGTGGACGGCATGCCCAACGTGATCCTCAACTATGACGTGGAAGGCAGTCGCACCGGATACTACGACTTTGCCCCCGAGATCTGGCTCACCCGCTCTGGTGGGGCTGGAAACGCCCGTCCCGGCGACATTGCCACCGAAATCATGGTCTGGTTGGACTACAACAGCGGTGCAAACCCCGCAGGCTCCAGAGTCGCCGGAACCACCATCGATGGGGTCTACTACGACATCTACAAAGCCTACATGACCACCAATGGAGCAGCATGGGATTACATCACCTACAAAGGCCCTGCCGGACGCAATCAGGCCAGCCTCAACTTCAAGAAATTCATTGAAGATTCTGTGAACAGAGGGTATGCCAACCGCAACCACTACCTCACGGGCATCGAGTTCGGCGATGAGTCCTCTGGTGGAACCGGAAACATCTGGATCAAGAATTTCACTGTGACCGTGCAGTAAAAAGCATGACTGTGCAGTAAAAGATGGGAAAAAGAGGGGCCATCTGCAAAGGTGGCCCTTTTCCTTGCCTTACACTGGGCACCATGAATCCTCAGGACTTGCTTGGCCAGAGTTTCTTTGCTGCTCTGGAGGCCGCTTCACCAGAGTGGCTTCTGGAACCTGTGCTGCAAAAGACCACACCGCCTGATTTTGTGCTCTCATTGGGCAAAGCGGCCCTGCCCATGATGCAAGCCGTTCTGAAGGCTTTTCCAGAGGCACCTGGTCTGGTGGTGGCCCCCAAAGGCACCCCCAAAGCCGTATTGCCAGAGCACATTCAGCTTGTGCTGGCGGGCCATCCCACCCCTGACGAACAGAGCGTGCAGGCTGCCCATCTGGCTCTGGATCACTTCTCCAGATGGCAAGCACACCACAGGATCCTGATGCTGGTCTCTGGCGGAGGCAGTGCCTTGTTTTGTGCCCCCTGGGGGGTCACTTTGCAGGAAAAACAGCAGGTGGCCCAACACCTGATGCGTGCTGGGGCCAGCATTCAGGAACTCAACACTGTTCGCAAGCACCTGTCTCTGGTCAAAGGGGGAAGATTGGCTGCTGCCACCAGAGCCCAAATCGAGGGCTTCCTGATCTCCGATGTGGTTGGAGATGACCCTTCGGTGATCGCCAGTGGTCCTGCTGTGCCAGATGCCTCCACTTTTCAGGACGCTCTGGATGTGCTGAACACATATCGGATAGAGGCCCCTGCGGTGGTCCGTCATCTGCAAGCAGGCATCCGGGGTGAGCTTCCAGAGACCCCCAAAACCCTTTCCAACACACAGAACAACATCATCGGCTCCAACCGGTTGTTGCTGGAAGCTGCCCGAGATTTTCTAGAGCGGCAAGGCTGCAAAGTCCTGATTCTCTCCGACCAGTTCACCGGAGAAGCCCGCGACCTCGCCCAGTTGCACGCCCAGAAAATCCGCGAAATCCGGGCATCCAGATCAGGTCCAATGGTGCTGCTTTCTGGCGGAGAGACCACCGTGACCGTGACTGGACAGGGCAGAGGAGGGCGCAATCAGGAATTTGCCCTCTGGCTCTTGCAAGAACTGAAATCAGAAGGGGTGCATGCTCTGGTGGCTGGATCAGATGGCATCGATGGCAGCAGTCTGGCAGCAGGGGCTTTCTTGACCCCGGGCAGTTGGGAAAAAGCCCAGAGGCTGGGTCTGGAACCTCTGGCATTTTTGCAGAACAACGATTCAGATGGTTTCTTTTCCAGAATGCAGGATCAACTGGTGACAGGACCAACTGGGCACAATTTGAATGATTTCAGGGCACTCTGGGTGGAATAAACCAGAGCCTCCCCAAATTCAGGGAGGCCCTCGCAAGGAAGAAGGTAGGTGAAGAATTTCAGGTTTGGGTCTTGCTCACTTGGCGTCAGGCACTTTGATTTTGCCAGCAACGATGGCTTTGCGCTGCGTGTCCAGCAAAGACAGGTCCTGTTTGCTGACCAGAGCGGTGTTGAATTCGTCGATGGCCACGTCCACCCCATTTTCTTTGAGGCCGTAACTGCGGGCTCCGCCTTTGAAGGTGTTGTTCTGCACGCTCTGGATCACGCTGTACACGGCGTTGTCCACCCGTTTGAGCATGCTGGTCAGGCCGTGGTTCAGGGTTTTGGGGTTGTTGTCGGTGTCCCCGAGATAATTCTGGTTGGAGTCCACGCCGATGAAGAACATCGGACGGCTGTCTCCTGCACATTTGGATGTGTAGCTTTCAGATTTGGGGACGTTTTTGAACAGGTCGTTCTTGAAGGTGACCCCTTTGGGAAGCTGGTTTTTCTTGATGCACTGGGTGCTTTTCACAAAGTCAATCAGGCCGTTTCCAGAGGCCCCTGCAGCAGCGAAGATGATGTCTGCCCCTCTGGATTTCATGGTGGTGGCAATTTCTTTGGCTTTGGCCGGGTCATTCCAGGCCTGTGAGGTGTTGCCCACAAACTGGCTGATCACTTTGACTTTGGGATTGGCCGCTTTGGCTCCGGCGGTGTATCCGACCAGAAAGTTTTGCACGATGGTCACGTCCATGCCGCCAATGAATCCCAGCACGCCGGTGGAGCTCTTTTTGGCAGCAAGGTACCCTGCAAGGTAAGAGCCTTCGTTTTCTCGGAAGGTCAGGCTGGCCACGTTTTTGGCATCTGAAACGGCGTCCACCAGAGCGAATGCCTGATCGCCGTAAGCTTTGGCATTGCGTGTGATGGCCCCTTCGTTGGCGAAGCCCACCCCGAGCACCAGATCAAAGCCGTTGCTGGCGAAAGCCTGAATGCCCTGTCCGACCTGGCTGGGGTCTGCAGGTTCGAAGTCTTTGACCATCACTTTGAAGTCTTTGGCGGCCCGCATGGCTCCGGTGTAGGCGGACTGGTTGAAGGATTTGTCGTTTTTGCCGCCCGAGTCAAACGCAATGCCCACAGTGAGTTGTTGGGCATGGCCTGCAGAAAGCAGGGTGGTCAGGGCCAGCAGGGAAAACAGGGAGGTTTTTCGCATGGGGTTACTCCTTCAAGGAGGATGCCTTCACTTTGCAATGTGAGGGCATCAGGTCTTTCGAAAGAGGGGCATCTTTCAAAAGACAAGGGTTTTGATGCTGTTTTCGGAAAAGAGTGAAGTCAGCACCTTTTTCCGAAAACAGATTGTATTGATCTGACCTGATTTTTGAAATCTCAGGGCAGAAAGGAGGAGGCGAATGCTGCATGTGAATGCAGCACGCGCCAAAAGATGGTCCTGCGTATGGTCTGATTATAGTCATACGTATGACTAAAGTGCAAGTGCCTTTAAAAGTCGAGATAAGTCAACCGAAACGTTCATGCTGGGATGCCATCTCATAAAGCCGTCAGCGTTCAGCCGTCAGTTGTCAGCACAAAGACCACCCATACCTTGAAGTTCAAGGCACAGGGTAGATGCAAAGTCGCTGTTCGGGCGATGCAAACACAAAGAGCCATCAGCCCTCAGCCATCAGCCAGAAGGAAAGTCTTCTTCCAGTCGGTTGAGCTTGCCAAACCTGATGGGGCTTGGCCTTTTGGTCTTGCCGCTGTCGAAAGCAAAAGCTTCTGGATCCGCTTTTCACTGAGCGCTGATGGCTGACGGCTGAACGCTTTCTCAAGTGATCTGCCAAACTTCAGACTTTGCGTTTACCTTGGTTCAAGGCAGCAGTTTCCACCACCTCGGGGTACCAGAGGTGTAAGCCTGATAGGTCTGCCCGTGCAGTTTCAGCAGGTGTTCTTCTTCCAGACGCACCTGAATTTGCATCAGGACCTCGCCAAGCACGACTGCCAGCAGCACGGCCAGATGGGGTTGGCACAGCCAGAAACCCAGCAAAGCAAGCCGCATCCCCAGAAAAATCGGATTGCGGGACCTCTGGTAAATGCCGTGCTGAATGAGGTCAGTGGGGGTGTGCTGGTCAATCCCTATTCGCCATGATTTCCCGAGGTCCCTCTGGGAAACCAGCACCAGCAGCCATCCTGACAGCATCACCAGAAGACCCAGAGCTGCCAAGGGTCCACTTTGCACAGGCTGAAAAAACCCATAAACCAACCATCCCAAAATCCACAAGACCAGCAGTTTGAAGGTGTTGCCCACATATCCGTAGGTGGAGTCATCGGAGGGCAGCACCAGAGGGTTCACCCCATGCCGTTTGAAATTGATGGATGAACGCCAGACAAAAGTACTCAGAAAAAACAACAGCCAGAAACCCATCAGAAAAGTGTGCATGGTTCACCTCTTAAGAAGAGTATATATGAACATATATTCATACATCAAATCCACATCAACAGGGAAAGTGTAAAGCCTCTGGCTTGGCGATGTTGTTTCAAAAACCATCAATTCACCTCTTCCAGCACCGGAGGCCCAGAAACCTGTGGTGAATTCATTTTTTGGCGTTTTGTTCTCGAAAGCAAAGCCGAACAGTGTGCTTTTTGCAGAGGGCTGACCGCTTTCTCAGTCGGCATACCAAGAGCAGGACTTTGCAGTGACCCTGCATCTGTCATGCTTTGTGTTCACTTCAGCAGCTTTTGCACCACCACGCCTGCAGGTTTCAACTTTCCTGTGGCATCGTACAGACCGTTTCCAGAGCGTCCTTCGTCATACAGAGAGGAGATCAGCCACGGGTTGTTCTTGGCGGCTTTCAGTTGCTTCTCAAGGTCTCTGGCTTGACGGTCTGCTGTGCTGAGTTTGAGCAAAGCAGAAGTGCTGCTCAGTTCCTGCACGGTCAGAACAGTGCCAGAAGCAGGGCTTTTCAACCATTGCCATTCGGCATGAGAGAGGGATTCCTCTGGAATGGCTTCATGCAGACCCACGGCTTTTTTGCTGAGGCCACGCACCAGAGACAGCAAATGTGCAAGCACATCTGGATGCCCTCCTGCCTGAACAGACAGCACAATCGCAGCCACATTCGGATGGCTGAGGCTCAGCTGCAACCCCTGCAAATCCCGACTGATTTGAGGAAGCAAGCTCAGGTCATTCACGTCAAAGCCTTCCAGCACAGAGAGCACCACCTTCAAGCCTGCTTTCTGAGCCGTGTCCAGTGCAGGGCCGAGTTCCTGCGTGACGGTCAGGGTGAGGGGATAAGGCACCCGGACCACCACGGCATTTACCCCGAGGTCTCTGGCTTTTTGCAGGTCCTCTGGTAGGGTGCGGGGGTTCAGTTGGGGCCAATCTGGGAAAGTCTCTGCGGAATTCAGGACCACCCCACGCAGGCCTTTCAACAGGGTTTCTTGCTTTTGGCTGAGTTGGGCTTCAAGCCGTTCTTCTTGGTCCTGTGTGACTTCCCAGAGGTGGATGCGCCAGTTTCCATCGTCCAGTTTCATCACCAGATCCTGCACCCGTCGGGCAATCCGCACCCCTGAAAGCCCTTCTTTGCCCTTCAAGCCCTGAGCATAGAGGTAGGTGTCTGTAAACGCCACTGTTGATCCATCTGGAGCGTAGAAATGCAGTTGCAGTTGATGGTCCCAATCCACAAAAAGGGTGTTTTTGGTCTGGGTGGAAAGCTTCACATCATGCAGGGCAGCAGACTGAAAGTAGGTTTTGATGCCCGTGGCATCCCCACTGAACATCGCATACGTCAATTCCTCGAAGGCCAGACGGTAATCGCTGGTCAGGTCATCCCGGACGCGAGGCTCCATGCTGCGTGGCAAGTTTGGAGGGTCTTTTTCCCACTCCAGCACTCCAATCTCTGCTTGCCTTTTCTGGATGATGTTGAGGGCTGTCGCCTGACTGGAGGCCACCTGTGCTCTGGCAAAGAAATCCCCGACCAACCTGAGCCCCAGAATTCCGAGCACCAAAAGGACCGGCACAATGAGGCCCAGCAAAACCACACGCACACGCGGAGACATCATGGGACGACCTCCACCCGGCCCTCAGGCAGACTTTCTTGTACCTCAAAGCTTTTCTCCAGACCTGCCACCGACACCCGAATGAGCATGGTGCCCTGCGGCAACAGAGGGAGTTCCATCCTCAAGAAGCCGTTTTGCAGCACAGTGCGGATCTCTTGCAAGACGGTGCCAGAGCTGCTGAGCATTTCGATCAAGACAGGGGTTCCATCGTCCAGCAGGGCACCCAGAGGGGTGAGCAGGGGTCCCACCCTCAGGACCTTCTGCTCAGACAGGGTGATGTTTCCCAGCACTTTGATTTGTACGGCTTCCAGCTTCACAGCTCTGGACTTCAGGTGATCGGTGGTGATTTGAAACTGGTAAAAGCCGGGTTTGAGGGTGGGCAGCAAATTCAGAGGCATCTCACCCATCACCGATGGCTGGGTGCTGAAAAAACGCCAGCCTTCACCAGAGCCGCGCACATGAACGGCGGTTCCGTCCAGAATGGGGTTTCCTTCCGGATCCATCAAACCCAGAGCTTGCAGTCTCCAGACCGTCTGGGTGCCCAGAGCCGCCCGGTTCACGGGGTTGGTCAGGGTGCCTGTGCGTGTGAAGCCGGGTTGCAGGTCCACCACTGCGCTTTCAGTGCGGGCTTGCAGGGCAACAGCCGACACTTGCATCTTTCCGGTTTTTCCTCCGTTGGGCTCTGGCAAATACCCCCATGCCAGCAGGTGTTTGACCTTCAAGGTGGTTTTCCAGCGCGCTCCGTTGGGTTTCTCGGTCTGGATCTGGACGGGCACATCCGCGACATTCAGGTCCCGATCCAGAGGGTGCACCACCACCGCTGGAGGTCGGTCTCCCACCACCCTTGCTGCTCTGGCCCCCACATTCAAACTGAGGGGCGTGATGGGCTTCCCAGCAGCTCTGGAGGTCTGGCCTTTGAAGCGTTTTCCCCCTGCTTCAATCAGGTAAGGCAGCAAGCCAGCACGCACATACGGAATGTTCAGGTCAGCAGCACCCTCAAGCTGGAAGGTTTTCACCAGAGGCCCCGCAGGGGTAGACAGGGTGACTTGCACCTGGACAGGTTGCTCTGGGTTTGCAAATCGGAAAACCACATTTTTTTTGTCCCAGAGGACTTGATGCTCTGGAAGTGAAGTCAGGACCACGGCCTTTTCTTTGGGGCGCAGTTTCCACACCACCAGAAGCAGCAAGGGCAAGATCAAGAACAACCCCCACCAGAGTCTTCTCAAGTCTTTTCTCAAGCGTTGCCTCATGGGCCATCCTCACGGTAAAAGGCATTCAGGTAAACGCTGTAGGGGCCGTTTTCACGGTACAGGGGTGCTTTAATGCTGTCCTTGATTTTTTCGGTCTGGATGGGTTTGCTGCGAACAATGCGGTACCCTTCAGGCAGGGCGGCTGGAAGGGCCATCTCGCGTTTTTCCCTCGGGGGGACGGCTTCCATCAGGTACTCCCGGCTGACCCACTTCACCCCGTTTTGGTCCCGCAAGGCCAGCAGGACCTGTGGAACGGTGGCCTCCATGGTGCCCACATTCACCACCTGAACCTTCAGGGTGTCTCCTTCCATGCGGGTCCACGCCCCGAGGCTGCGGGTCAGGTCGTGGGCGGTCACCAGACCCAGCATCGACACCTCAAACGAATCCACTTCAGCAAGGTCAGGTGGTGTGGCAGTGGCAGTGAAATTCACCCGAAAAGCCGTGACTTCGCCGGGAAGCAGTTTGTGCAGCACCTCATCTTCGCTGTTGTTGCGCACGATTTCGGTGCCGGCTTTGTCCCTGAGGATGCCCGTCACGGTCAGATCGGCAGGTCTGGCATCGATGTTCTGGATTTCACCCACAATCGCCAGAGTGGGAATGCCATCATGCAGGTACTCCACCAGACGGGCGTTGAGCAACTGCAACCTCGGGTGGTCCAGCACATCCCGCGTGTCGGTGGCATCCACGGTCAAGCGCCTCTGGGAGCGGTAATAATCCACGTCCGGCTGTGGAAAGAACCGTTCTTCGCTGCGCACCTTGAGCACCTTTGCAGCCTTGATGCGCCAACCCTGAGGGGTTTTGACCATTTCGTGCTGCAATTCTTCACGAAGCTCTCCAAAAGTGGTCAGCCAGACCAGTTTGACTTTGACTGCTGCCACGGTATCACTCTGGAAAATCACCTCTGGGACAATCGAATCCAGTTTGGCGTATCCTGTTCGCATTCCCCCCTGCACACTGAAATCCAGTTTCCAGCGGTCCAGCGTCAGACCGCCCTGAGGGGCCAGCAGCTTGAACGCCTCGTCGTAACGCCGGAAATCGAGGTGGTCCCAGTACTGGAGCACCGTGCTCTGGGGGGTGTTCAAGGGCCGCAAACTGAGGGCTGCCCTCACCGCAATCACCGAGAACAGCCCGAGCAGCACGCCAGTGGTCAGCAAACGCAACACCAGTGTCAGACGGGTCGGATTGAACCTGAAACGCTTGCGGGGTGGAGGTGCAGGTTCTGCCTCCATGGAGTCTTCTTTCAAGAGGGGCTTGAACAGTCTGAGGGCATGAGGCCACTGCACTGGAGGAACCAGCACCATCAAGAGGGCGGTCACAAAAGCCAGAGGAGGCAGCACCCCCCAGATCAGCCGTTGCCACACCGGAAGCACTTTGCGGGGCAAGCGCTCTGGAAGCGGAGGAATCCCTTCACGTTCCCAGACCACAATGCCGTTCTCAAGTCGGTTCAGGCGTTGCCATCCACTGAAATACAGCAGCGGATCGTAAAAACCATCGTTGCTGAAAATGAACTTCAGGTTGTACTTCTCGGGGGTGGTCAGAAACTGGGTGAGGCTGCCGATGCCCGGAACCCCGGTGAATTTGGCCCCTTCCAGACGCTCCACTGGGGTGGTGGTCAGTTCTGGAAGCCGCCTTGCGCTGTGGTAATTGCCATCCGGGGTGGTGGCCCGTGTGTTGGCCGAAAGCCACGCCATCTGGTCCCCAAACCCGAGGGTCAGGTAACGGTAACGCCAGTGCTGGTCTTTCTCGATGAAGCGCACAATCGGTTCGATGTCGATGGGCTCGGGCTGGAATTTGCGGTAATGGGAGAAGTTCGAAATCCCAATGGAGGCCAGCGTCCAGACGATCACCAGCAGGGCCAACGACCCGTAACGCACCCGCCTGCCGAGGTAAGCATCCATGGCTCTGGCCACCCCTCCGGTGACCACGCTGTGCAAAAACGCTCCCACGAAAGGCAGGATCAGAATGGTGGCCCAGAAGGTGAATCGGTCCAGGGTCAGGATGTCAAACGCCCCACGCAAGAGCATCTTGGGCAAAGGGGTGGTGCCTCCAGTGCCCAGCAAGGTCAGCAGCAAAAGACTCGCCAGAATCGGCCAGAGTTTGCCTTTGCCCCGGTAAATGGCGTAAGGCATCAACCACAGGCTGCTGAACCACGGCATCACCCAGAACATGAAACCAAAATCGGTGCGCTGCAGGAAATTGGCCCGGCTTCCGTGCGGAATCGGCACCTGCGCGATGGGATCGGCGCGGCTCCAGAGCCAGTAAGGCAACACCACCATCACCAGCATGAACACCGCCAGCCCAGCGAACAGAAATCCGCGGTAAATCCTCGGGAGCATCCGGTACAGTCTGCGTTTGATGGACGGAATCAGGGTGGTCCCGAGGGGTTCGTTGGGCCTCGGGAGGGGGAGGGCTTCCAACCAGAGCATCACCACCACCGGGGCCACAAAGAACACACTGCCGAACAGGGTGGTGACGTGGTGCCCTGCTGTTGTTGCTGCTGTAAACGCGGTGGCTTTCCAGAGGTAGCCGTGCCGTCCGGTCCTGATCCATGCAGCCACAAAGGGAATGGCGTTCAGCAGAAAAGAAAGGGAAAGGGTGGTGGGCAGTTGTCCGAACAGGTGCACCGTCTGCGTGATCGATGAAGCCACAATGGTGGCCAGTGCCGCATATCCGGCTGCACGCCAGCCCAGAATCAAGCCTGTAAACCGGAAAATGCCCAGAATGAACATTTCCAGAGCAAAAATCTGGGTGATCGCAAAAGCAGTCTTCAGGCCCACCAGTTTGCTGAGCAGGGCAATCAGCATGTGGGAAAGCGGTGGGTAAGACACCATCGAAAAGCCGGTGTACCAGCGTTCTTCCCACGGATCAAACCATGAGCGTGAATAGTGTGCCCCAAAAAAGATGTGAATCAGGGCATCATAGGTGCGGTTGAACGATCCGGCCAGCAACTGGCTTCCATGGTACAAAAGCGTGACCAGCAAAGCGGCCCCGAGCATGACCAGAGCGGATCGGGGCATGTCTTCAGGAATGCGCAGGTGGGCAAGCCATTTGTGCATTTCAGGAAAACCCTTCAGGAATCCGGGCCTTCCAGAGGCCTCAACCAGTGGGCTTCGATGGCATCGCGAATGGCCTGTTCCTGCCATTGCATGCTGATTTGAAAAGCAGCCGTGGCATCCACAGGGCCCGGGTTCACTTCAATCCAGTGGCCGTGTTCTCGGGGCAAGCCTGTCTGGAAAAGCACACACCGTGCACCCGATGGAACCTCTGCACCGCTTTGCACCTGATGGAGAGAGATGTTCATTTCCAGCAGCAGCCCTTCCAGAGGGGCAAAAAATTCGCCATCTCCCAGAAAGTAAGCCTCTCTGGTGAGCGCCGACAGGGGCAACTCCAGCATGAAGTGGGTGCCTTCATTGAGGGTGCTCTGGAAGCCCAATTTCCCATGCATGCTTTCAGCGAGGGTCTTGCTGAGGGCCAGTCCGATGCCTGTTCCCTGCACCTCTTCACGCAGGTTCCCAAAACGCTCGAAGGGGGTGAACACCCTGGGCTGGTCCTCTGGGGCAATGCCGATTCCAGAATCTTTCACGCCGATCCGCACGATGTTGTGCCACAACCGGGCATACACCTCAATGGTGCCCCCTTCGCGGTTGTACTTGATGGCGTTGGACAGCAGGTTCAGCAGGATTTGACGCAGGCGGTCTGGATCTGCTTGCACCGCAGGCAGAGGATCCAGATGGATTTTCCAGACCAGTTTTTTGTCCTGACCCTGTTCCTGCATCAGGTCGATGGCATCCTGAATCAGGTTTTGCACTTTGAACGATTGCAAATTGAGGTTCAGCTTTCCGGCTTCAATGCGCGAAAGGTCCAGAATGTCGTCGATCAGGGTGAGCAGGTGGCTTCCGGCTTTCAGGATGCGTTCGATGCCTCTGGCCTGATGGGCCTCCACCCCTTTCATTTTCAGGATTTGTGCGGAGGCCAGAATGGCATTCATGGGGGTGCGCAGTTCGTGGCTCATGCGAGACAAAAAGCGGCTTTTGGCGAGGCTGGCCCGTTCGGCCTGCTCGGTGGCCTGCAGAAGCAATTCCTGCTGGGCGAGTTGTTCACGGATGTCCCGGAGCACCAGCACCACCCCGAGCACCGTTCCCTGATTGACCACCGGGCGCATCCGCAAGTCAAAAGGAATCAAAGTCCCACGAATGGACCGCAGTTGCACCTGCAAGGCACTGTTGGTGGATTGGTTTTGCAGCCCTTGCAGGATCAAATGGTGCACCATCTGTCGGTTGTCGGGGTGCAGAATGCCCATCAAGTGATCCACACTCTCCTCGATGAAGGTATTGGGATCGTAGCCCAAAAGGGAGCGCACATTGGCACTGATGATGCGGATGTGCATTTTTCCGGCCTCTCCTGCCAGATTGACCAGAATGTCCGGTGTGGAGGACACGGTGGCATCCAGCCAGTGGTGGTAACGCTGCATCCGTTCGTTTTGCTGGACTTTCTCGGTGATGTCACGGATCTGGGTCAAGAATCCGGTCACCTGACCGTCCAGTTTGACCGGTGCAATCAGCCTTTCCAGGGTGCGACCATCCTGCAGGGGAATTTCTTCTGAGCCTTGGCTTTCCGTGGAATGGTACAGCTCAAGGGTGTGCTGCATGAATTGCTCAGCGTTGCGGGTCAGGGGGGCCAGCTTCTGCTCGAAGCGCTCAAGGGCATCCTGACCCACCAGAGCACTGGAAGGCACCTCGCAGCCCATCACATCGCACATGCTCTGGTTGACCAGTTTGATGTGGTGGTTCTCATCTTCGTACATCAAACCCGAGGGCAATTCCCTGAACAGGGTGTTCAGGGTCTGGTTCTGTTCTTGCAGCAGGTTTTGCTGTTCCAGACGGTGCAGGGTGTTGGCCACTGCCTGACCGTACAACTTCAGGGCATTTTCGGTTTGCACCGTCCAGTTGCGGGGCTTCTGCACTGCAGAAAACCCGAGGTAACCCACCAGTTTGTGCTGCATGATCATGGGAAACATCATCACCGACTGAACTTTGACCTGAATCCGCACCTCTTCAGGAATTTGCTCGTGTGGATTGATGTTGGACAGGGACAGGGTTTTGCCATCTTGCATCTGGTCCAGCCACCATTTGAAGGGTGCCGGGTCCAGTTTTTGCCTCTGGGGCTTCTGGGGTTCGATGCCCGGAGCGCACCATTCATGGGTGTTGCTGATGGTGCCGTCCTGCAACATGAAAATGTAGGCCCGGTCCACGTGGGTGATCATGCCGAGCCCGGCCAGTCCTTGCTCGATCAGGTGGTCCACCTGCTCTGGGGTGGCCTGAATCAGGCGGGTGGAGATGTCAGCGACCACCGAATGGATGAACAGGGTTTCTTGCAGTTCCCCTTCAATGGCCCGTTCGTTGCGGATGTCTTCCACCCAGATTTCATGGTGGGTCTCCCTGCAACGCACGGTGATCCGCACCGCCACAGGTGGCCCCGAGTGGTAAGACCAGTAATCTTCCTGTTGCTGGCAGGGGAGGGGTTTTTGAAGGTTGAGCACCCCGGTGCTGAGGAAAGCTGGGTCCAGCACTTCATGTGCTGCAAGCCCAAGCATGTTTTGCAGGGCAGGATTGCAAGACACCACCTGTCCTTGCTGGACGGCCATGAAACCAAACGGTGAATCATGCAGGGCCAGAGGGAAAGGGGTGTCTTCAGGCATGGGCAGCTTTCAGGAACGGTCCCGGTCTGGTTTGAAGCGGTATCCCACGCCCCACACGGTCTGAATCCAGCTGGCATCGCCCATCTTGCGCCGCAAATCTGCGATTTTGACGTCCACGCTGCGCACCAGAGCGTCGCTTTCTTCGCTCCAGACTTTCTCGAAGAGTTCTTCTCTGGAAAAAGCTTTTCCGGGACTGCGTGCAAGGGTGATCAGCAGGTCAAATTCCAGCCTTGACAGTTCAATGGCCTTGTTCTGGTGGTACACCGAACGTTCGGACACATCGATCTGGTAAGGACCACGTTGCATCACTTCTGAGCGACCCGAGCGGCGCAACAGGGCCTTGATGCGCAGCAGCAATTCGGTCACGTCGTAGGGTTTGGTCAGGTAATCGTCAATCCCGCTTTTGAATCCAGCAATGCGGTCGCCTTGATGGGCCAAGGAAGTGAGCATCAAGATGGGGATGTCCGGTTTCAGGCGGCGTGCGGTCTCTGTGAAATCCATGCCGCTCATGCCGGGTAACATCACATCCACAACCACCAGATCCACCTGCGGGAGGTGGCGCAAACCTTCTTCGGCGGTGCGGGTGGCGACCACTTGATGTCCATCAAATTCCAGCACCTCGGTGATCACTTCACGGCTGGGGGGATCGTCTTCAATCACCAGAATATGTGCCATATTGGTACCAATTATAAAACGCCAACCTTTCAAGCATCTTAAGTGGCCTGCTCTGGACCCGAACCCTTTGATGTAAGGGAATTCCCTGATTCGAGCAACAGTCTGGTGCAGGATCACGCAAGAGGTGGTGTTTTTGGTTGCCTCTCGTGAATTTCACAAGCGTGAAATTCACGAGGACTTGCGAAAACATTCCATCCAGCAAGTCACGAATTGGCCAGCATGTTTGCAGTGGCGCTAATTGCTCTGGGGATGTGCCCCGCGAATGTGCACCAGCAAATCCACCAGATCCGGGTCAAACAGCACCCCTGCCTGAGATTGCAGGTATTCCAGAGCTTCCTTTTCGGTCCAAGCCTTGTTGTAAGGTCGGTCGCTGGTCAGGGCATGAAACACATCTGCAATGGCTGCAATGCGCCCAACCAGAGGGATTTGTTCGCCCTTCAGACCGTTGGGATATCCACTGCCATTCCAGCGTTCGTGGTGCGTGAGGGCCACCACTGCAGCCACATCGAACACCTCGCTTTTCAGGTGACGCAGCATCTGTGCCCCGATCATGGCGTGTTCCTTGACCACTTTGAACTCATCGTCGGTCAGTTTGTCCGGCTTGGTGAGGATCTGCTCTGGGATGGCAATTTTCCCGATGTCGTGCAGCATCACCGCTTCACGCAGGTTCTGGGCATCGTGCACATTCAGGCCTGCCAGCAAACCCAGCACTTCGCTCAGTTGACCCACCCGACTGGAGGGCTTGCCCGAGGTGTGGGTGCGGGATTCTGCCAGTCCAGCCAGCAATTCGAAAGAGCTGCGCAAGGTGTCCCGCAGGGCTCGGGTGCGTTCGGTGACCAGCAATTCCAGTTGCTCCTGATGCTCCTGTAAGCTCTGGTGGATGAAGTGGGCTTCCAGCAACACCCCGATCCGCAAAAGCACTTCCAGCGTGTCGATGGGCTTGTACAGGAAATCATGCACGCCGTTCTGCAGGGCTTGGTATTTCACTTCGCTGCGGTGGTCTGCCGTGACCATCAGGATGCGGGGAATGCGGTCCAGCTCCATGGTCCGCACCTCCCGCGCAAACTCGATGCCGGTGCACTCGGGCATCAGGTGGTCCAGCAAAATCAAGTCAATGGGTTGTTTTTTCAGCACTTCACGGGCTTCGCTGACCCGTGTGCATCGGTAGACCTGTTCATAGCCCGAGAGGTCCAGCAGCTCTGCAAGCACTTCCACGTTGGTGACCAGATCGTCCAGAATCAGGATTCTGGCCTGGGGATAAGGACAGTCATTGGCAAAGGGCATTTCTGAATTCATGACTCACCTCTGGGGACAGCAACATGCCTCAGCCTGTCATGGAAGTGTTCAGCATTTGTGACCTTGAGGGTCATTCTACCTGAACTGGACTTCCAGACGGTTGAACATCACCGACATGGGGCGGGTGTCTTGCTGGGCAAAAAACTCGGGTTGACCGTTGAACTTCTTGACCTGAAACTCCAGGGCGTTCTTGCCGATGGTTCCGGGCAATTCCAGTGTGAAACTCAGGGTGCTTCCGGCTTTCAGGCCCGTGAAGCTTTTGATCGGCTGGTTGTTGAACAGCACCGTCAAATCCTGATCGTTCAGGGGATTGTAGAGGTCCACGGTCAGGACGGCAGGTTTGCTGTCTGCCTGCCAGAAGCTGACCCCCGATTTCGGGCCCAGAGCCCAGCGTCTGGCCCCGCCTTCCACGCCACTGAAGCCCGAGATTTCCACACGGCTGATGCGGCCGTTTTTGGCGACATCCACCTTGTTCTGGGCAGGCACCAGCAACTGGGCCACTTCTGCAGGGCCATCGCACAACTGGCTGCTTTGGACTTGCAGGTTTGCCCCGGCGCTGACCGGTTCCACACTGACCCCTGTGGAGCCCGCTGGAACGGGCACGTTCAGGTCGTAATTCTCCCCTTCAACGGGAACGGGCACCTCCAGGGTTTGTGGCCCTTGGGGGCTTTGGAAAGTGACTTTCACACGGTTGCTGCCAGACAGGTTGATGGTGGCGTTCCAGTAATCGGTGATGGACAGGTCTGCTGGATATTGGGCTTGTGCAGCAGCCAACGTTTGTTTGGGTTTGTCGCACTTGCCCAGAATCAAGGGGGCCACCGTGCGAATCCAGTCCTGAGGCAGGTCGGCCTGATCCACATTCAACAGGAAGGCCTCCCAGAGTTGCCACACCATGGCTTTGGGTGGGTTTTGCTGGTAGGCCGGGTTCCTGAGGTAATCTTCCATGGGGAGCCACGGACCACGACCTGCCTGAGCGGTGTTCAGGAATTCCTTCTGCAGGTTGGCAGCCAGCCCGTAGTCGAATGGCCACATGCGGCCTCCAGCACTGGCACTGGACCCCACCAGCACCAACTCGGGTGCACTGTCTCCAAGCAGGCTGTTTGCACTGGAGGTTTTCACCAGATCGTAAGGAATGAACTTCTCTTTGGGGTATTTCTGGCGGTCCTGTTCAGAAACGCGTTTCAGAAGGCTGGAATCAAAATAATCGCTTTCAGGTGCAGCCTTCAGGTCAAATTTGGTTTCCTGCACAGCCTGCACCTCTGGCAGGTTTTTCAGCACATCGGTGATGGTTTTGGCGGCAATCAGGGCCCCTCTGGAAGACCAGTGGTGGTCCAACTTCTGGTACACCGGATACTGGGCCTCCAGAGGGTCTTTCTGACCTTCCTGCATGGCTTTCAGCAGGTCTGGTGCATTCACCCCGAGCCCTTGCAGGCTGCTCAGGTTCCGTTCGTAGCGGTTTTTGATCACAGGAGGCAGGGCAAACGGGGCTGGCAGTTCTTTCTCGTAGAGGCGGATTTTGGCGGGCACCAGAGCGGTCACCACCGGAATGCCTTTTTGCTTGAACAGGCTGGAAATCACACCGATGGTTTCCAGCTTTTGCTGGCTGACATCAGCTGCCTCTTGCTGGAAATCTCCAAACTCTGCAATGTGAAACAGCCAGCCGTTTTGCCCAAGCACCACCCCGGTTTTCTGGGCTTCCTGAAAATTGGATTGGGCATGGGCAGCAGTCAGGGAAAGGGTCAACAACAAAAACATTTTTTTCATGGGATGCACCTCTGGCAGGACGGGAAAAGGTGGAGGTTATTGCTGGATGCTGTTCTGCACCCACAGCACGCTGCTTTTGAACACGAACAGGCTGTAAGCGGTGTTGGCCTGCAGTTGGGTTTCGGGGGTGGCACCAACCAATTTGCTCTGGAAAGCCCCGAGGCTGGCTTTCACCGGATTGACACTCAGCATGTCGTAACCCCAGGCAGGCAGGCTGTTCATCAGGGTGAGGGAGCCGTCTGCAGTTTTGATGCTGCTTTTTTCTGCAGTCAGGTTGTACACATGGATGCGGGCTTTGCTCATGTTATGGCTGGTCTTGTCGGTGAAGATTTTCAGGTCATCCCCAATGATGGCCAGCGTGTAGTAACGCCCGGCTTCCATGTTGAGGGTCTCTTTGAGGGTTTTGTTCCCCACCTTGACGCTCAGGGTCTGGTTGCCTTTTTGAAACACCCGGTAAGGGCTGACTTCGTTGGTTTTCACGCTCAGGGCAGCGATCTCAGGCAGTGTGGCCGTGATGGTGCCAGAGGTCGCATTGACCACCCGCAAGAGGGCAGCATCGGCAGACACCTGAGGGGCATAAAGTGCAGCAGGAGCGGCATGGGCGACAGGGGCAATCATGGCAAGAATCAGAAGTATTTTTTTCATGTTGGTTTTCCTTTCAGGGGCGGGCAACGCCCGGAGATTTTTCGTCGAGGGGCAGGTACAGGAAGCGTTCACTGAATTCCCAGATCAAGACCTCGGGGTAAGGCTCGGGGTTTTTCAGGTAGGTGCGCAGGCTGCCATCAAAACCGCTGCCTTCACGGGCAAGGTTGATGATTTTGGTGCTGCTGGCCTGCTGCAAACGGCCATAGAAGTTGGCCCTCAGGGAGTAACTGCTGCCAGTGAGCACCACGCCGGGTGTGGGATCACCCAGCAAGCCAGCATTCAGCGATTCTTCGGCAAGGGTTTCTTCGTCTTGCTGCATGTCTCCCTTGGGGCGCATCCCTGCAGGGGCGTGCTGCAGAGACATCAAGCCGATCAGGTCGCCGGGCCTTTCGTACAGGTTGGCTTTCAGGGTGGTGTTGAAACGGGTCTCGGGCAAATCGGGAAACAGGGTGCGCAGTTTTGCACCTGCAGCATCGGCGACCACTTTTGCCCCGAGTGGGTTGTAGTGCGTGTCCGAGAGGTAGTACAGGGGTTCCTTGCTGGACTCTTTGGCTTCCAGCAGAGGGGTCAGGGCATCAATGGTTTGCACCCCTGCCTGATGCAGCAGGTTTTGCACTTCCTGATATCCGTCTTGCAGGTATCCTGTGGGCAACAGGGCTGGCAGGTGCTCTGGATAAATCCGTGCTTTGGTGGGCACAATCAGAACCACCAGCGTGGTGCCCTGTGCTTTCAGTTGTTCTTTCACTTTTGCAATGGCCTGCACATGTTGCTGGTAATGCTGGACTTTTTCACTCTGGGGACGCAGTTCCTGGGTCAGGTAAATCCAGCCGTTTTGCCCGAGGCGCACCTGATCGTCATGACCACGCAAAGTGACAAAACGGGATGCGGCTGCCACCTCCACCAGTTTGGATTTTTGAGGAAAAAGTTCGGAAAACGTGCGGGACAGGGCAGCACCAGAGGGGCTTTTCTGGATGGTCTTCGGCAAGGTGAACCCCGAGGCCACCAGTCCACAGGCCATCATTGCAGTAAATGCGTAAGTCAATCCTTTCATCCATTTCACCTCTCAGAAGCGGAAGTACAGGAAGGGCGTAAAATCCTGCACCCCCACCATCAACATGGCCTGCACAAACACCAGCAAAAGTCCGAACTGCGCCACACCCTGCCAGACTTTTGAGCCTCCGGTCCCTGCCATTTGGCGATTGAACCACGGACCAGTGAACACCACCACAGTGGCGATCAAAAGGGTCAGCACCCGCTCTGGGGTCACCGACAGGGCCACCGCAGGACTGAAAGCCACACCATGGACACCCACCAGACCTGCAAACATCCCCAGAGCCTGCGTAACGGTGTCTGAACGGAAGAACAGGCGGCTCATCATGATCAAGAGCAAGGTTTTGGGCAGGGCATAAAAGACGGGTGGAGCAGGCAGGTTGAATTTGTCTTTCAGGAAGCGTTCAAGGGTGAGGAAAAAGCCGTTCCATGCCCCCCAGATCACGAAAGTCCAGTTGGCCCCGTGCCAGAGTCCGCCGATGGTCATGGTGAGCATCAGGTTCAGGTAGGTGCGCCCCTGACCTTTGCGGTTGCCACCCAAAGAAAAGTAAAGGTAGTTCTTCAGGAAGTTGGACAGGCTGAGGTGCCAGCGTTGCCAGAATTCGGTGACACTTCGGGCCAGATACGGGTGGTTGAAGTTCTCGGGGTAACGGAATCCCATCATGCGGGCGACCCCAATGGCCATGTCGCTGTAACCGCTGAAGTCGAAGTAAAGCTGGATGGTGTAAGCGAACATGCCCACCCAACTGTCCAGCACCGTGGGATTGGGCTGGCTGAAGCTGGCTTGCACCAGTGGCCCGAGCGGATCGGCAAGCAGCACTTTTTTGCTGAACCCCACCACAAACCGGGTGATGCCTGCCTGATAATCCTCAAAAGTGGGTTGGGGCAATTTGGTGAACAGGGCATGGTACTTTTTGTAATGCAGGATGGGTCCGTTCATCACATGCATGAAGGCCCCGAGGTGCGCACTCACCGACCAGAAGGTGCCTCTGGGTCCATCTTTGCGGTACACATCCACCATGTAAGAAATCGAGTTGAACACGTAAAAACTCAGGCCCAGAGGAAGCAAGAGTTGCACGGAAGCCATCTCGGGCAGGTTCAGGCGGGTCAGGAGGGCATTGAAGGTCTCAATGCCGAAGTTCAGGTACTTGAACACCCCGAGGGCGAGCAGGTTGATCACCACACCAACAGTCAAAATGGTTTTGGCGTTGTTTTTGTCTGTTTTGCTGACCCATTCTCCGGTCAGGTGGGCCACCAGACTGACCCCCAACAGGACCA
This sequence comes from Deinococcus misasensis DSM 22328, assembly GCF_000745915.1. Taxonomy (NCBI): domain Bacteria; kingdom Thermotogati; phylum Deinococcota; class Deinococci; order Deinococcales; family Deinococcaceae; genus Deinococcus; species Deinococcus misasensis. The sequence continues at coordinate 81,997 of NZ_JQKG01000016.1, read as the reverse complement.
ACAGGAAGCGCACATCCCACAAAGCATAAAAGCCCCAGCTGACCAGCATCAAGAGCACCAGTCGGTGCCTCTGGGGGGTCAGGTGGTAAGCCCCGAGCATCAAGGGCAAGAAACAAAACACAAACAACCAGCTGCTGAATGGCATGGGGGGTCCTCCGACTTGAAGATATGCAAGAGGTTCTCACACAATTTTCTGGGGTTCAGTTGGACTTCAGCTTGTCTAAATTTGAAGCAGGAGGCTTTGCAGGACAAAGTTTTTGCCACCAGAGATGCTCTGGTAAGGGTGTGAAAGAGTTCTGTAAGATTTTACAACTTCAGGTTTGGATCGGATTTTGAAAAAACCTTGTCCTGAAAGGTGTTTTTTGTGGTTTCTGGTGAAAAAATACAGATTGTAAGGAGAATCCCTTAGGGATGTGCGGTCACAGTTTGGCCACACTTCTGTGCAAAAATCAAAAGAATACCCTCAATGTGTGTAAAGAGAAACACAGTCCAAGACGTGCAAAATGGATGATGCACCTCGGCTTACAGATTTCCGTGAGGTCATGATTGCTGAACAATTTCTCTCTACACTCCATGTGGAGGGCGAAACGATGAAAGGCATTCCCATGGATGTACGCAGCCTGCAAATCCCGGTGGGTTGGATGAGCCTCACCGGAGGCAACGTGACCCATGCGAGTGCCTCTCTTTTGAGTTGGCTCGGATGTGCAGATGTTCTGAACCTCAAAGACCTGCAAACCGATGTCTTCGATCCCCATCAACCCCGCACAGAACCATTCACAGACCGGTGGCAGTACGGGAACCAATCTCCTGTTTACATGCACATCACACCCATCTGGCATGCAGACCATATGGAGTTGTGGATTGAAAATGCTGGACAGCAAAATCAAGAAAAGCAGCAACTGGAACGCGAACTGCAGCACCTCTTGAGACTGAATGCCATGGTTGCCGACATCAGCACCCGCATGCTGCTGGCGCATCCTGAAACGTCCTGCACAGCCATCCAGTATGGTCTGGAGCAACTCGGGACACTTCTCGATGCCAGTCGGGCATACATCTTTTTGTTTGACGACCAGGACACCCTCAACAAAACCTTTGTGTGGCGTGCCAAAGGCATGGAAAACGAAAAGTGGGTGCAGCAGGTCAACATTCAACCTTTCCCGGTCTGGCTGAAAACCCTGCAGGAAGGTCAACTGATCATGGTGCCGGACGTGCATGATCTGCCTGCAAACATGCGTTCTGAACAACAGGTGTTGCTGGATCTGGAAATCCATTCGGTGATGCTGATTCCTTTGAGGCAACACCAGCAAACCTTGGGTTTTCTGGGCTTTGATCGCCTCAGGGAGCCCAAAGACTGGTCAGAGCAATCCATCTCGGCATTGCAGATGTTTGGACAGGCTGTGACACACAACATCCACCGTCGGGAACAACATCTGCTGGTGCAAAAATACACGCACACCCTAGACACCCTGATCCAGAATCTGCCTGTGGGCATTCTTTATGAAGACGACACCCGCCATGTCAAAGTCACCAATCAGGCCATGATGGACATGTTCGGCATGCCTTTTCCTCCAGCGGCCCTGATTGGCACCGATTGTGTGGAAGGGGCCAAGCAATCTGCGCAGTACATGCAAAGTCCCGAGGCATTCTTGAAGCGCATCGAAAAAATCGTTTCAGATGAACAAACGGTGCTGCAAGAACCTGTGGTGTTTCAGGATGGACGGACCCTTGAACGGTCTTTTGTGCCTGTGCGCTCTAACGACCAGTTGACGGGATACCTCTGGCTGTATCAGGACATCACCCCACGTTTGCAACAGGAAAAAGCCCTCAAAGAGTACCACCACATGTTGGAAAGCCTGTTTGCAGCCTCTCCTGACATGATTGTGACCTGGGCATTGCAGGACGGTGAACTTTACACCCAGCTGATCAGCCCCAGTGTGAACCGCATTGCAGGCCACAACGCACAGGAACTTGGGAAGTTGCCGTACAGCAAGGTGCTGCAGATGGTGCACCCCGAGGATCAAGCTCTGGCCGCTTCCCGAATGCAAGACCTGCTGGATGGAACCGCTGAACAACACCAGCACCGCATGCGCTTTCTGGACCACACTGGCGAATACCTGCCCGCCGAGGTGCACAGCCGTCCCATTGAAGGTCAGGATGGCAAAGTGCATGGGGTGGTGAGCATTCTGCGGGACATCCGCATGCAACTGGATCAGGAAAACCAGCTGCTTTTGGCCACCGAAAGGGCTGAAAACGCCAATGCTGCCAAAAGCCGTTTTCTTTCCCGCATGAGCCATGAACTGCGAACCCCCCTCAATGCCATTCTGGCTTCGGCTCAAATGCTGCAGATGCGAGGCTTGGAAAAGCCTCAGGAACGAGGGGTTGGGCGCATTCTGAATGCAGGCCGTCACCTGCTCAGCCTGATCGATGACATTCTGGACCTCTCACGCATCGAAACTGGCAATCTGAACATCACTTTGCAGGATGTGTACCCCTACAGTGTGATGGAGGAGGCTCTGGACATGGTGCGCCAGCAGGCAGAAGTCCACCAGATCCAGCTTGAGATGGAGTTGTCAGAGTTGCCCAGGGTCCGCACCGATCAGGCCCGCCTGAGGCAAATTCTGGTGAACCTGCTCACCAATGCCATCAAATACAACCATGCTGGAGGTCGGGTCAAGCTTTATCCCGAGCGTTTCTCTGGTTTTCTGCGCCTGCATGTGCAGGACACGGGCATTGGCATTTCAGATGAGCACAAGCAAAGGGTGTTCATGCCCTTTGAGCGTTTTGGCAGCATGACCGAATCTGCACAGGGCACTGGAATTGGTCTGGCCCTCAGTCGGACTCTGGCGGAACACCTGCATGCACGCATGGGCTTTGAGAGCACATTGCACGAAGGTTCTGATTTTTACATTGACCTGCCCCTTGCTGAGCAATTCGACACCGTCTGGGTGCTTGCTTGTCCTGAGTTCTGTGAATACCTGCATCGCAACCTGCCCGATCTGCCTGTAAAATGGCAGAGTTGTGCTCCCAAGGACCTTCCAGAGCTGGCGCCTTTTGTTTTGAACCCGGAAGCCTTGCCCGGTCCATCCCATTGGATGTCAGATGTTCCAGAAGAATTGGGGGCATTGAAGCGTCAGTTGGCAGAGCGCTGGAACTTGTTCTGAGATCCTGTCCTGAACCTGTTTTGCTTACACATGACCCTTGTTGACAGTGGGGTCACAAAAAGGCCACAAATGGGTGATAAACCTGACGCATGGAGCTACCCCACTTTGAGAGTTTGGCAGCTTTACCCTCCCACCTGTTGACCCGTTCACAGTTGAAAGCTCTGGGCTGGACCACCCAGGGATTGACCCGGGTGGCCACAGTGTTGTCTTTTGGCAAAGCGATCCCGGTTTACGATGCTTCTGACTTGCTGAAAGATCTGCCAGAAACACGACGGGTGGCTTTGCCTCAGTGAGGTTTTGATTTCCACTTCATGCCATCAAGTCACCGTGCTTTGCAGCAACCTGTCAGAAAAGGGTTTTTCGCGGGGCTTGCGTGGAGTGTCTAAAGTGGTGTTGCATCCCTCTGGATGCATGTAGAATGGGGGTGCATGCCACAAGACGACCTCCCCACCCGCACCGATCCCCCCACCGTTCGTGAGCTTGCCCGAAAAGCCGGGGTGTCGATTGCCACGGTTTCCAGAGCGCTCAACAACACCTCTGGCATCTCTCCAGAAACCCGAGAACATGTGCTGAACACTGCATTGGAAATGGGCTATGACCTGTCCCGGTTGCGCCAGCAGCCCATCCGTCGGATTGGTTTCTTCCTGGAGCGTGATCACCACAATGCCAGCAGTCTGGTGGCCAACCCTTTTTATTACCCTGTTTTCATGGGTGTCGAGGAGGCCTGCCGCAAGGCCAAACTGGCCATGTCTTATTGTTCCTTTGCGCTGGATGAATCGATTCAAGACATCATCGATTTGCATGCTCTGGATGCCATTGTTTGTGCAGGATACTGCCCAGAGCATGTGCTGGAAGCCTTCCGCAAAAGCGGAAAACCCACGGTGCTGATTGACCATCAGGCAGAGGGTCTGTTCAGTGTGATGATTGACAACCAGACCTGGGCTTACCGGGCCACCCAGCACTTGCTGGCCCTCGGGCGCAGGAATCTGGCGTTCATCAAAGGGCCAGACCACCCCAGCATTCTGGAGCGTCTGCAGGGGTTCAAAGATGCCCTTGCTGACAGCGGTGTGGCGCTCAGGGAAGGGTTTGTGGTGACCCGTCGTCCTCCAGAGGCAGAGCAGGGTGCTTACACCGCCATGCAGCACCTCTTGACCCTGAAAGACCGTCCAGATGGGGTTTTTGCTTACAACGATGCCTCGGCACTTTATGCGATTGAAGCCTGTCTGGATGCAGGCTTGCGCATTCCCGAAGACATTGCTGTGGTGGGTTTTGATGACATTCAAGCTGCCGCAGACCACAATCCTTCCCTGAGTACGGTGCACATTGATCCGGCACAGATGGGGCGTGAAGGGGTGCAATTGCTCCTTTCTGGAGCGGGTGGCCCAGTGGTTCGGGTGGGGGGTAGACTGGTGATTCGCCAGAGCACCCGGATCCGTCCCATGGATCGCCGTTGAATTTTGTTACGTAACAAAAGAAACAATTGTGTCACAAGCAAAAACCAGTCTCCCAAGGCTGGTTTTTCGCATTTTCCCTCAAAAGCGATCGGGATTTTCCCCATGGATTTCTGTTCAGATTATTTCAGATTTTTGCTGTTCTGAAAGCATAAACTCTGGATGAAGGGAAGATGAAATGGCTTTTTGGAGGCGCTTGACATCCAGAGTTTGTTTATGTAACAATCATTTCATCTAAGAAACAAGAAAGTGTGTTACGAAAAGGGTCTGAATTGTGCTGTGCCTTGCAGCACGGTTGGCCTCACAGTCCGCCCCATGCAACGCCCCTTCCTCTGGAATCCACCAGAGAGTTTTTTGACGCCCCAGGAGGAACATGATGAAACGGTTCAAACACCACCATTTTGCGCTCACTGCACTAGGCGCCCTTGCGCTTACGGCATGCAGCCAAACCCCGAGCAGCCTGACCACAACGGATCAAGCTGTGAAAGGTCAGGCCGCAGCAGGCTTCTATGTTTCAAACGGCAAACTGGTGGATCCCAACGGTGTGCCTTTCCTTTTCCAGGGCATCAACTACCCCTTCTCCTGGTATGACAGCAGCAAGCGCCCCACCAGCAATGATTTCGCTGCCATGCGCGCCAAAGGGGCCAACAATGTTCGCATCGTGCTGAGCAGCGGCTGCCGTGGATGGCACAAGAGCTCTGCTGCAGAAGTCAGCAGCCTGATCAACATGGCCAAAGCCAACAAGATGGTGGCCGTGCTGGAAGTCCACGACACCACCGGCTACGGTGAAGACGGCGGGGCCTGCACCCTCGACAATGCCGCCAACTACTGGCTGGAAGTCAAGAGCGCTCTGGTCGGACAGGAAGCCTACGCCATCGTCAACATCGGCAACGAGCCCTGGGGCAACAACAACCCCGGAGGCTGGATTGGGGCCACCAAGTCTGCCATCCAGAAACTGCGCAGCAACGGCATCAAAAACACCCTCATGATTGACGGACCCAACTGGGGACAGGACTGGTCCAACACCATGAAGAACAATGCCCGCGACGTGTGGAACAGCGACGTGGACAAAAACATGATCTTCTCGATCCACATGTACGGCTCCTACAAAGACTCGGGTTCCGCAAACGGTTACATCGACTCTTTCGTGAGTCAGGGGCTTCCTCTGGTTGTCGGCGAATTTGCCAACTATCAAGGTGGAAACAACATCGATGCCTACGCCATCATGAGCGCCAGCAGAAAAGTCAACGGCTACATTGGCTGGTCCTGGTCTGGCAACGGTGGTGGAGACATCCCCCTCGACATGGTCAACAACTTCGATGCCAACAGCCCAACCCCATGGGGCAACATCATCTTCAATGACCTGCGCACCTCCAAGGTGGCCACCCACCTTGACACCGTGACCCCACCCCCACCCCCCCCACCCACCGGCGGCATCACCAAAACCGGTGAACGCTGTGGCGAATGGGACAAAATTCAAGTTGGGCCATACATCTACGTCAACAACACCTGGGGCAGCTACAAAACCACCGGCTGGAAGCAGTGCTTGCAGATTGGCACCAACAGCGCTGGCCAGACCGTGTACGGCTGGAACTGGAACTGGCCCGGCTGGGACAAAACCGTGTACTCCTACCCCGAGATCATCTACGGATACAAGCCCTGGGACAACATGACCTCCACCGACCCCCGTTTCCCCATGAAGGTCAATGGCATGCCCAATGTGCAAATGACCTGGGATGTGACCGCCACCCGCACCGGCCACTACGATTTCGCACCTGAAATCTGGCTCACCAACGTTCCCGGTGATGGCCCCGCCAAACTGGCCAACATCACCACCGAAATCATGATCTGGCTGGATTACGATGCTGCGGCTGCACCTTCCGACACCCGATGGGGCACCGCCACCATCGACGGCGTGAACTACGACATCTACACCATGAACATCACCGCCAGCGGAGCCAGCTGGAAGTTCATTGCCTACAAAGGCCCAGCTGGACGCAACTCTGGCACCCTGAACGTGGACAAATTCGTTAAAGATGCAGTGGCCCAGGGTCTTGCCAACGGCGAACACTACATGAGCGGCATCGAGTTCGGCGACGAGTCCTCTGGTGGCACTGGAGACGTGTGGGTCAACAAATTTGAAGTGAAGGTGAACACCACCCCCACCAACAATGCCCCCACGGTGTCCCTCACCGCCCCCACCGAAGGTCAGAACTTCGCTGCTGGAACCACCGTGAATGTGGCTGCCAATGCCTCTGACTCTGATGGGACCGTCACCAAAGTGGACTTCTACGTGGACAACGTCCTGAAGCTCTCTGACACCACTGCCCCTTACACCTATGCTGCCACTGGCCTGACCACTGGAGCACACAGCATCAAGGCCACCGCCACCGACAACGGTGGACTGAGCAGCAGTGTCACCCGCAACATCACCGTGGGCACCGTCAATACCCCACCCACCCTGAGCGTTTCCAGCCCCACTGAAGGCCAGAGCTTTACCGCTGGCAGCACGGTCAACGTGGCCGCCACTGCCACCGACAGCGATGGGGTCGCCAAAGTGGAATTCTATGTAGACAATGTCCTGAAGCTCTCTGACACCGTTGCCCCTTACGCTTACAGTGCTGCTGGCCTCACCGCTGGAGCCCACAGTGTGCGTGTGGTCGCCACCGACACCAAGGGTGCAGCCACCACCGTCACCCGCAACTTCAGCCTCGGCACCACCCCTCCTCCCACGGGAGCCTGCAAAGTGGTGTACACCAAGCAGAACGACTGGGGCACCGGAGCCACCGTCAACCTGGACATCACCAACACCGGAACCACCGCGGTCAGCAACTGGACCTTCGGCTGGAGCTTCGCTGGCACCGAGAAAGTGCGTGACCTCTGGAACGGCACCTTCACCCAGACCGGCCAGAGCGTGAGCGTCAAACCTGCCAGCTGGAACGGCACCATCAACCCTGGTCAGACCATTCAAGTGGGTTACAACGTGGATTACACGGGCACCCTGAACGCCCCTGCCACCTTCACCCTCAACGGTCAAGCCTGCAGCAAGTGACCTCCCATGATTCCCGGACCAAGATCTCCATTCCCGCTGGTCCGGGAATTTTTTTGAAAGGAACATGCCTGTGAAACCGCGTAAACTTTCCTCTCTGGTGTTGATCTCGCTCTCCTTGCTGACCTTCACAGCCTGTGGAACCACCCAGATTGCAGCACCTGCCTCACTCAGCAAGCAAGTCACCTCTTACCAAGAGACCCTGACGGTGGTCCAACAATGGCAGGGTGGATTTCAGGCCAACATCGGCTTCAAGAACACGGGCACCAGCCCCATCAGCAGTTTCACCCTGAAAGTCAAGAAGCCCGCTGGATTCAGCATCCTGGACGGTTGGAACGCCACCCTCAGCGGACCTGACGCACAAGGGTACTACACCTTCACTTCCCCTTCCTGGCTTTCTCCCATTGCGGTGGGTGCCAGTTACAGCATCGGGTTCAACGGCTCTGGAACCTTTGGTGCAACCGAAGTGAGCCTTGCCACCGTCAACGGTCAACCCGTGGGTGGAACCCCCACCGACACGGTGGCTCCCACCGTGCCCGGCACGCCCACGGCAACCAACATCAACACCAACAGTGCCACCCTGAGCTGGCCTGCCTCCACCGACAATGTGGGTGTGACCCGTTATGAAATCATGCTGGGCACCACCGTGCTGGCCAGCAGCACCACCAACAGCGTGAACCTCACAGGATTGGATGCAGGGGTGGGTTACTCCCTGAGAATTCGCGCCAGAGATGCTGCAGGAAACGTGTCTGTCCTGAGCAATGCAGTCAGCTTCATCACCAAAGTGCCGACCGACACCCTTGCACCCACAGCACCTACAGCTGTGACGGTGGCCAGCATCACCAGTGTCAGTGCTGGACTGCGCTGGACTGCTTCGGTGGACAATGTGGGCGTGGCCTCATACGAAGTGCTGAATGGCACCACCGTGCTGGCGACCAGCACCACCAACAGCGTAACGGTTTCTGGGTTGCGTGCAGCCACTGCTTACTCCCTGCGTGTGCGGGCCAAAGATGCAGCTGGAAATGTTTCTGCCCTGAGCACGGCGGTCAATTTCACCACCTCGGGCGCACCCCTCGACACCACCCCTCCCACCGTCAGCCTGAGTGGAAGTGCCACCAGCATCACCACGGCCAGCACCCTCAACCTGACCGCCACCGCCGCCGACAACGTGGGCGTGACCAGAGTGGAGTTCTACAGGGGCACCAGTCTGCTCAGCACCGACACGACTGCCCCTTACAACGCCAGCCTGAGCATCACCAGTGCCCTGAACGGCACCCACACGTTCACTGCAGTGGCTTATGACGCCGCAGGCAACAAAACCACCTCCAGCGCTGTGAACGTCAGTGTCAACATTTCCACAGGTGGAGAAACCCCTCCCGGTCAGAAAGACGCCATCGACCGCTACTTCCCCATTGGCACTTCTGTCGATGAAATGAAACGCATCGCCACCAACCTGCCCAAATCCGAAGTCAAGAAAACCCTCTACAAAGAGATCGACGAGCACTGGACCTTCATCAGCCAGATGCTGCAACAACCCGACAAGAAGAAAGTGTACGCCCTGTTCCTCGGGTTTGCCACCCGAGAGTCCACACTCAATGCAGGGGTGGAAACCGCTCAGGAAGAAGGCTTTGGGGTCAACCCTGCCCACGCTTACGGTCCATTCCAGACCGCAGTGACCGCCTTCTGGGGCGTGAACCCCCTGTTCGTTCCCGAGAACGACGTGCCTGAGCTGTACCAGTACCAGTTTCTCCCCGAGAACTTCTACGACATCTACATCTCCAACCACATGGGGGTCCGCAAGCTGGTGCACTTCATCCGTCAGGCCCAGACGTACGGCCTCTCGGGCAAGGAGATGGTGCGCAACGCCCTCAAAGGCTTCAACACCGGATGGGCCAACCCCGAGAACAACCCCGGTTACTACGCTGCCTACCCCGACGAGATTGCCGCGATGGGCCGCTGGTACTACCAGACCGACCACTTCTACGACGATGTGTTCACCTGGACCAACAACCCCAACGTGAACCGCACCAACCCCTGGGATTGGTGGTGAACCACAGGCAGGACAGGGCTTGAAGCAAGCTCTGGGGACCATGCACAGTCTTTTTGAAATTCAGTATTGTATCGCAACCCCGCTCTGCGGGGTTGCTTTTTTCATCACCCCATGTGCATCAAAATTGGGTATTTTAAATGCATGCTTCAAAAAATCATGTTGTTTCTGGTTTGTTTGATTGGTCTGGCCCATGCCCAGAGTGACTCCCAGCCTGCTTTCATCACCGAGGTGTTCCAGAAATCTGGTGTTTGGAACATCAAAGCCGATTACATTGTCATCCGTGAAACAGACAATGTGCAGGGCTTTGAAATCATCAACCAGAATCCTTTGATTCGCACTTTCAAAATCACCCCCAAAACCCGCATCAAGTTGTTGAAAAGCGCAGGAGAGTACTTCAATGCCACCGTGCAGCAGCTGATTCAAGGACGCAAAGGCAAAGATTTTGGTTGGATGTTCGATGTGTACACCCCTTTTTACCTGAAGGTCAACGACAAGGACCGCACCGTCATCGAAATGACCCAGATGTACCTGCCCTGAGTGCAGATCAAAAAGAACCGCATCAAAAAGGAGGAACCATGACAGGTTCCTCCTTTTTGATGCGGTCGGATTACAGGTTCAGGGTGACGCGGCAGGGGTTGTCCTGGCTCTGGCCATTGACGGTCAGGGTGGCATCTCCCGAGAGGGAACCGTACTGCGCATTCTGGTATTGCTCTTGCAACTGGCAGGTGAGGTTCACTGCGCCCAGCGTGACCTGCAAGCGAATGGTTTGTCCGAGCCACACCAGACGGTATTGCCAGTCCGGGGGCAGTTTCTCGGGGTTGCTGTTGGCGGTCAGGGTGGCTTTGCCAGACCAACCGTCTTTTTCCTGCTTGTCGAAATTCAGGCGGTAGGTCAGGCCGAACATCTCAAGGGTCCAGTTTCCCCCCTGATAGGGTTGCTTCTTGGCTGAAGTGAGCCAGGCCGGTGGGGTGGTGCTGCCCAGTTGGGAGAGGTCGCCCTTCCCGAGGGTCAGGATGCATAGGGTTTGCCCGACCATCACTTTGCCGATCACGGTTTTGTCCGGGGTGTACCCGTTGTTGGTGAAGGAGAACAGGCAGACGTTGGCATTGGGGTCATTGTCTCTGCCAATTTGCATGGCCAGTGTGTTGGGGTACTGGGGATGGTTGGGTGGAAAATACTGAAACTCCACAGGTGCATTGGTGACCCCTGTGGCCTGCCCAACAGCATTGTTGCCATTGACGGTGTTGATCTGCAAGTTCCATTTGGCGGAAGGTTCGCCCAGTTGAGGACGGATCACGAGGTTCCAGTCCTGTCCAGCTTTCATTTCAATGGGCCATCCCAGTGCGTCAGGGGTGGGTTTGCGCACAAAGTTGGTGGTGTTGGGTGCCTCTGGGGTCACGTAGCAGGGCTGGTTGAGGGGTTGGGCCGGGGTGATGTTGCCCCGGGGCAGGCGAGCAAGGTAGGCTTCCCCTTTGAGGGTTCCAGTGTTTTTGCCGTCTTTGACCACACAAACCATGCGCTGGTATGCATAAGAGCCCATCAGGTTGGAGCTTCCTGGGGGAAGCTGAACCATGAACAGGGCCACCGTGCTGCCCAGAGTGATCTGGTCTTTCAAACCCAAATCGGAGACAAAGGTTTTGATGTCGTTGTTTTTGCTGTCCTCTGGGAGCAGCATCAGGGCAGCGGCGTCGCTGTTGGGAAACAGACCAGAGGCGTTGCCATACATTTCACGGTTTTTGAGTTTTCCGGCTTCGGAGAGGGTGACGGTCCAGTTGCCCACCCCCTCTGGAAAGCGCACCTGATAAGAGGTGGCTTGCAAAGTCAGGGGCCACTTGACCTGCTGGGCTTGAGCGAAGGGAAAGGCCATGCTGGAAACCAGACAGAGTCCAAAAAAAGCAGATTTTGTTCGAGTCATCCAGAGCATTTTTGCACAGATGAATTCAGGATGAAGTGATGGAATGGTCAGATTTCACACCATTTTTGGTTTTTCATGGATCAGGTTCAAGTTGCAACGCTGATGCAACGCCCCCTTGTGTACCGTGTGCCCAGAGGACCCCACCATGCGACACACATCCACCCCATTGCACAACATTTTTCTGATCTCTCTGACCCTGCTGGGAGCTGCCCACGCCCAGAGGGGACCCATCAAAGCCCCCAATCCTGTCCCGGTTCCTGCACCCGCTCTGTCCAAATATCCCCCTCTGGACGGCAGTGCCAGCGAATTCTTTCAGAAGCTGCACAACCCACCCGGCGCACAAATCCAGAAACTCGGGCAAAGAACCTATGACGGGTTGCCCCGCAAGAACGTGCAACTGACCCCGCAAGGGGTGCAGGCCTGTCAGGTGAATCCCCAGCAGAACCCGTTCAGCCTGTCCAGCTTTCTGGGCGATTTCGATCAGGCCTCCCGAAATTCCCAGAGTCCCATCTGGTTGGGCAACATCATCCAGACCGGACCCCTGTTTGAAGGAAAAGGCATTGTGCCGGTGGGTCTGGACAGTGGGTTCAGGCAAAACCTGACCCTCACCACCAACGAACTGACTTTCTCTGGCAATCAGGTGACGTTTGCACCCACCCAATCGGCATACAACAATGGCCGGGCCACCCTGTTTCAGAATTTCAATGCTTCCGGGGTGTCGCGCAGTGTGGGCAAGTTCAACTTCCTGTCCACGGAAAGCAGCAGCAGTGAAAACACCCTGCTGAAAGCCGGATTTGCAGTTTCCTACGCAGGGGCCAAACTGAAAGGGAATCTTGAAAGCAGCACCCAGAGCAGCCAGAACCAGATTTTTGCGGTGTTCTACCAGAAGGCCTTTGAACTGAGCCTCGACCTGCAAGGTCAAGGCACGTTAAGAGGACTGATCCAGCCTGGCTTGAAAGCCAGTGACCTGAAGGCCCTTGCAGACAGGGGCGAGTTGACATACAACAACCTGCCCGCAGTGATCACCGGAATCAACTATGGACGGATCATCATGGTTTCGATGACCTCCTTTTATAGCACCGCACAGATGAAAGCTGCACTGGAAGCCTCTTACAACGGAGTGGTGAATGCACAGGGCAACCTCGGGTATGAAAGCAAACGGGTGTTGCAGGAAAGCACCTACCGCGTGGTGGTGCAAGGGGGCAACGAAAGCGAAGTCAAAAATGTGCTGCAAAGTGGGGCAGACCTTGCCACCTACTTCAAGAACTTCGAGAAAAAACCGCTGGCTCTGGAAGAATTTCAGCCGATTTCCTTCAACCTGAGCTATCTGGGCACTGGAGGCAGCGTCACCCAGGAAGGCATTCTGGTGGATGGGTACAACACCTGCCGGAACCTTGTCCCGAGGGTCTACGTGCGTTTCAACAACCGCAATGATGATGGGGACAACAAACTGGAGGTTTATGGAGACATCCGCATGGATGGACAGGTGGTGTGGAATGCGACCGATGAACGCACCGTTGATGTGCCCACAGGGGTCTTGCAACGCATGGATGACCGCTTTGGCGATCCTTACCCATCCCTGCTGGACACCACCACGTGGCAAAACCGCCTGACCCGCTTTGACATCAACCTCACCGATTACGATCCCACCGTGCTGGACAAAGACGAAACCATCGCCAAATACAGCTTTGATGTGAACTGGAATGACCTGATCGCAGACATGCAAAGAAACCCCACTGCCCCCTATTTTGAAAAGGTCTTCTCCAACAACGGCATGGACGTGGTGGTGAGGGTCGAGCGGTAAGCCAATCACTCAAGCCAATTCAGAATCAAAAAGACCAGAGCTTCAAAACTCTGGTTTTTTTGATGCATGGTTTTTCAGGCTCGCTGTAAACCGACCCCCTACAGCCCGGCATCTCTGGCCTTCAGCAACGCTTGCGCCCGGTCCCGCACCTGCAATTTGTCGTACACCAGAGAAACGTGGTTGCGCACGGTTTTCATGCTGATTCCGAGTTCGCCCGCAATTTCGGCGTTGCTGAGGCCTCTGGAAAGCAAGGTCAGCACTTCTTTTTCCCGTTCTGTGAGGTCTGCAAGGTCGATGGTCGGGTCTTTCTTCTCGGGCATGGGGTTGCTGAAATAACGCAGCATCCTTGTGGCGATGCCTGCGGAGAAGATCGCCTCGCCGTTGTGGACCGCTTCGATGGCTCGGGTCAATTCGGTGCGGTTGGCGTCTTTCAGGACGTAACCTTTCGCTCCAGCACGCATGGCAGCAAACACGCTTTCATCGTCGTCGAACATGCTGACCACCAGAATGCGGGTGTCTGGCAGGCTTTTCAGGATCTCTCGGGTGGCTTCGATGCCCGAGCGTCCCGGCATTCTCAGGTCCATCAGGATCACCTGAGGCCGGAATTTGAGGGCCTGATGGATGGCGTCTTCGCCGTGGATGGCTTCGCTGACCACCTGAAACTCGGGGTTGCGTTCCAGCATGGCCCGGACCCCTTCGCGGTAAAACGGATGGTCGTCGGCAATCAGGATGTCAATCATGGTGTTCTCCCAGAGGCAAATTCACCTGCACGGTCAGGCCGTCTGTGTGGTTCTGGAGCAGCAAGGTGCCGCCCAATTCTTCGGCCCGTTCTTGCATGGACCGCAGGCCGATGCCCATTTGCAGGTCGGCGGGCAGGCCGTGTCCATTGTCCTGCACCTGCAAAGACAACATGGCCCCAGAGGTCTGTAAAAAGATGGTGACCTGACTGGCCCCAGCGTGTTTCACCACATTGTTGAGGGCTTCCAGTGCAATGCGGTAAGTGGCCACCTCGACGGCAGCAGGCAAAGGGGGCAAATTTTCGGCGTGCAGATCAGCATGGATGGGCATGCCCAGCAGGTGTTCTTTGAGCGCACCCACCATGCCCAGTTCATCGAGGGCCGGAGGACGCAAACGGTACACCATCCGCCTGAGGTCGGCAATGCAGCGTTTGAGGTGTTGCTGGATGCCTTCCAGCATCTGGTGCTGCTCCTGAGGATCGGAGGTGTCCATGAGGGTGTCGAGCCTCTGGTACAGACCTGCAAGGGTGGGGGCGATGCCGTCGTGCAGGTCGGCCCTGAGGCGGCGGCGTTCTTCTTCGCGGGCCAGCACCAGTTGTTCTCTGGACTGCTGCAAAGCGGCCCCCTGTCTGAGGGCGTATTCCAGCACCGAAAGCTGCCTGCTGAGCACTTCCAGTAAGGTTTTTTCCTGTCCAGAGAACCCTTCCGGACTGCGTGGCGAGAAATCCACCTGCCCGAGGTGCTGGTCCTGAAATTCCAGCTTGACCGAAAAAGGGGGGTAGGGCATGGGTTCCTCTCCAAGGCTGAGCATCTGGTTGCCTTGCAGGCGGATGGAGGGCAAGCCCAGACTGTCCTGAATGGATTTCAAGGTGGACATCCGTAAATTGGCAGTGTTCTCTGGGGTGCCAGAAGGTTTCAGGCGATTCAGAATGGCGTAGGGATCGTCCCGCTCGCCGTACAGGCTGCGGTTGATCCACCTCTGGATCTGGTCCCTGAGGGGTTGCACCAGCAGGGCCACCACCACCGAAGTCACCAGATAGTAGGGGAGGGGGGTTTGCAAACTGAGCACAACACCCAGAATCAAGACCATCAGGGTGTGCAGCATGACCAACCAGAGGGTCAAAAGTGTGTAAACGAAAGTGCGGTTCAGGCTCCACGGAATGCCAAACAGGCGGTCCCGAAAAACCGCCAGACTGACCGAAATGCCAAACCAGCCGGCCAGCATGCTCTGGGTGAGGTTCTGTACGGTGTGCAGCACGGTGGCGGTTGGAGAATCGTTGGGAATCCCGAGGGCAGGCAACACCACCCGGGCCAACTGGTTGAACACGATGAACGCCACCCCCATCCCGATTCCGCTGGGCAGGATGGTGCGGATTTGGTCACGTTCGGTGGGATCTCCAGTGCGGTACCTCTGGGTCAGGGCAATCAGGGGCAGCAAAGGAACCCCCAGATTGATCAGGATGTTGAAAAAGGCTGACCAGTTTTCGTAGGCCAGAGGGCTTTCCCGAAAAAACTGGTTGAAGAAACACAGCACCAGCCAGCCCACCCCTGCAAATGCAGCCCATTTTGGAAAAAAGCGACCACTCGGGAAGGTGAGGCCCAGCAGAATCACCCCGCCCATGGCCAGAAAAGCCACGTAATGGTGCACCAAGGGGGCAGGGTAGGCCGCTTCTACAGCGAGGCGCACCGGAATGTTGATCACATCGCCGAGCCATCCGGTGAGCAGCATCAGTGACAGCAGCAACCCGCCGGGGTGCTCGCTTTTGAACCTGAACAGCACAAAAGCCATGCCGATCCATGGCACAGCTGCCACCACAATGGCCAGAGCCTGCAACCCGGCATGCAAAGCCAATGGAAACCCCAGTTCAGCGAACCACTTCAGGGACATCGGACAGCCCACATCCAGACCATTCCTGCACGGACTGATCAGGTAAGACTGGTATTCCACCTTCACCCCGAGCAGCAGTTCCAGCAGAACCAGCACTGCTGTGAACACCCACACCCCCCTGAAAAGGGGCATCCAGAGGGACCGGGAGAGGGGCATTCCACCATGATAAACACTGAAGGGATTTTGCTCACGGGACCAAGTCCCGGGACTGCGGCCCCATGTGGGAGCAGGAAGGTCTTGTTTACCATCCAGAGGATCATGTGGCACATCAAACTGCTGGGACATCCGGTTGTTTCCCGTTCAGGTCAGGTTTTCAAAGTCACCCCCCGCAGGCTCAGCATCCTGACGGTGTTGGCCCTTGAGGGTCCGATGTTGCGCAGCCAACTGGCCGATTTGCTGTGGGACGAAAGTGCACCCGAAACCGCCCGCATGAACCTGAGGGTGGAGTTGCACCGCATGAGACAGGATTTTGCTGGTTTGCTGCAAACCGGAGAAATGCTTTCCCTGCCAGAGTGCACCACCGATGTGGACGGCTTTCTGTCCCTCCTGCAAGACCATCAATTCGAAGCGGCCATCCAGTTGTGTGCAGGTGAATTGCTGCAAGGATGGGAAATCTGGGAAGGTCCTGCCCTGCAAAGTTGGCTGGAACTCCACCGTGAAAAGATGCGGCAACACCTGCTCTGGGCTTTGCAATCGGCAGCCCAGCAAGCCGAACATCTTGGGGCTTGGCAAAAAGCTTTGCAGCACCACCGTCAGGCCCTGCGGATCAACCCTTATCTGGAGCACCACCATCAGGGCAGCATCCGTTGCCAACTGCACATGGGCGAACGGCAAGAAGCCCTGCGTGCCTACCAGAGGTGTCAGGCCCTGTTCCAGGAAGACCTCGGGATGCTGCCTTTGCCAGACACCACCCAGTTGGTTTTGAACTTGCAGGGGATGTGATCCGTTTACACTGAGGCATGCTTTCCCTTTCCAGAGGTCAAAAACAGGCATTGCCGGATGGGCTGTTGCAGCGTCCCCTCACCTTCATTCTGAAGTTTCAGAATCCTGAAAATCTGGTGCTGGATGCAGGTTTGTTTGGTGTGGATGCTCAGGATCAGCTTTCCGATGACCGTTATTTTTGTTTTTTCAATCAACCCGAAAGTCCAGAAAAAGCCTTGCAATTGCTTCCTGCTCAGGGTTCAGAATCCGCCCGTTTTCAGGTGGAATTGAACCGCCTGCCTGAGTCCATCCACAAACTGGTGTTCACCGTTTCGATTGATGGACACGGCACCATGAAAGACCTTCCCTCGGGCAGTATCGAACTGTATGCGGAGGGTCAGGTGCAGCACCGTTTCGAGGTGAGCGGTTCGGATTTCGATCAGGAAAAAGCGGTGATCCTGCTGGAGGTGTACCGCAAGGGCGGATGGCGAATTGGTGCAGTGGGACAGGGTTTCTCTGGTGGCCTTTCAGATCTGCTGAAAGCCTACGGCGGTCAGGAAGCTGAAGAAACGCCTCCTCCTGCCCCCAAAGTCCAATTGAACAAAGCGGTGGACCTTGAAAAGAAAGTCCAGAGCCACCCCAAGGGTCAGAAACTGGTTTCTCTGGTCAAAACCGTGAATGTCACCCTTGAGAAAAAAGGCCTCTCAGACCTCACGGCAGCGGTGGTGATGGCAATGGACGCCACCGGAAGCATGCAAAAAGCCTACCGCTCGGGTCTGGTGCAGAGCGTGGTGGACCGTCTGGGTGTGCTGGCCATGCGCCTCGATGACGATGGAAAACTGGAAACATGGTTTCACTGCAGGGAACACCTCAGGACCCCGGACATCACGCTGGACACGCTGGACGGTTATGTGACCCGCACGGTTTTGGATGCCAACGGAAAATTTGTGCAACCGTTTGGCAGTGCCAACAACGAACCGCCCATCATGAAAGCCCTGATCGAGCGGCACAAAAACAGCCGTCAACCTGTCCTGATCGTGTTCATTTCGGATGGAGGGGTGAAGCTCTCTGGGGAAATTCGCGATTTGATTGTGCAGGCCGCCCATTTCCCGATTTTCTGGATGTTTGTGGGGCTGGCCGGGCAGAATTATGGGGTGCTGGAAAAACTGGATGACCTGCCCAACCGGGTGGTGGACAATGCCGATTTCTTTGCCATCGATGACTTGCAGCACATCACCGATGAAGAGCTTTATGGGCGGTTGCTCAATGAATTTCCCGGCTGGTTGACCCAGGCCCGGAGGCAAAACATTGTGCAGTGATCTTGTGCCAGAACTCAGCTTTCCAGATGAGGCGCGAAATGCAAGTCGATGCTGTTCAGGTCCTGGTCCTGCAGGGCCTGCAGCATCCCGAGGCAACGCATCCAGAAACGTTCCGGAGCCTCCTGAATGACCAGATGGCTTCTGCCACTCAGCAGGTCAATGAATTCGATGCGGGTCAGGTGGGGCCTTGAGGTGGGAACAATCGCTTTGATGTGACGGATGCGTAAACTGCGGATGTCTCCCTGCATGGTCTCGACCAGCAGGTGGTCGGGGGTGTAGAGGGGAACCATGGGCAACACACTGTAAAGGTCTGCATTCATGCCAGCACGTCCTGGTGGTGAGAGGGCGGTCACTGCACTGGGCTCTGGGAACGTTTACGAAAACCAGCAGTGATTACAGAATCATAACACTATTCATTCTTAAAAATAAAGTCAAGTCGGATCATCCCTTATTGCTCCTGCAAGTTGTTGAATCGTTTCACGAGTCACTCGGTTTTTACACCAATCAGGTGAAATCACAATGAAAAACCTCTTCTGAAGCGGTTTTCTTGATTTTTTTCAAGAGAGGGTCTGTGTATTGTTGGGATGTCTGGCAATGAAAGCCTGGGCCTGAAAGTCAAAGTCCTTTGAAAAAGGGAACAGTGCTTTTTTCCGAAACAGGCCGGGCAAGCTTTGCAAATCCTGACACACCGCTCCCTCTGAAAGCACCAGCAAAGCAGGCCATCCCAGAGCTGCAAGTTCTGGAGAAAGGTAGCCAGATTTCACCACCAGCACTGAAAAATCAGCGGGATTCAGGTGCAGTTCCTGAAAATCTTTCAGGTCATGAAAAGGCCTGCGTTTTTCGCACAACACCACCACAATGCCCTGCGTTTCCACCACAGCACACACTCCGTAATGCGTATTACAAAGTTGCATGACTGTCAGCCGTGCCTGAACTTTTGGACCTGTGGGGTCCAGTTCACCTCCCAAAACCACCTCCACTTCCTGCCCTACACCCACCGAACCACAGTAAAGGGTGACCTCTGGTGCCGTGATTCCAGCCACCAGAGCGTTTTGAACGTTTTCTTCCAGCAACGTTTTCAGCACATCTGTCCGGTCTCCCACACCACCTGCGGTTGGGTTGTCGCCAGAGTCGGCCAGAATCCGGTGGGGTGCATTTCCTGCGTGCAACCAGTCCATGACCTGTTCCAGAGGCCGTGCATCCGTGCCAAATTGGAATTCATGCCGATGGTCCCAGTACATCTGGGCCATGTGCAGGGTGGCCTCCTGCATGGCTTTCAGGTCTGTTCCGGTGGTGACCACACTGGCACTGCTGCGCTCGTGGTCGGCCCACACGTAACCCACCATCAGGGACACCTCCCACACCCCTTCAGACTCCAGTTCAGGCAAACGGGCATACAGGCTTCGGGCGGGTTCATCCACTGTGCTGGTCATTTCGCCGGGCAGCAACACGGGCACCGGACACCAACACACCGAGGGCCTGACCCCCTGATCCAGAGCCCGATGCAAATGATGAAACCCCCTCTGGCGGGTTTCCAGCACGTCAATGTGGGGTGCAGTTCGGTAGGCTGCAAACATGTCGATTCCACCCACCACCTGCTGTGAGACATTCCCGTGCAGATCACAGCTCACAGAGACGAGCACCTCTGGACCCACCAGAGCCCGCACCGCCTGAATCCAGTCGCCTTCAGGGTCCCGAAGGTCTTCCACGGCCATGGCCCCATGCATCAAAAGGTACACCCCATCCAGAGGCAAAGCCGCTTGCAGGAGGTCCAAAAAGCGGCTTTTGAACCCCTGATAGGCTTCTCTGGAGACCGGACCACCGGGCAAGGCTCTGGCATGCAAAAGGGGAATGAGATCCGTGTCCTCTGGAGCCTGCAAATCAAACATGGGATGGTCCAGCAGGTCCTGCCCCTGAAGCACCAGAAAGTCCTGTTCGGTGGTCAGCACCGGATTGAGGGTGCCGCTTTCAATGTGGATGCCGCCAAAAGCAATGCGTTTTTTCATGCGTTCACCTGTTGCCCGAAAAGGTGGAGGGAAAACCTCCACCTTGAAAGTTGTGTTTGTAGAGCAGCATAACCGATGGGACCGGGCGAGGCATGCCTCGCCCCTACACTTTGGCCTTCTCAGTACACTTCAAACTCGTAAATGCGTGCTGCTGGATCACCAGACTGGGACGCTGCCGTCACATTCAAACGCACGAAACGGGCTTTGACCGGCAGGATTTTGACTTTGCTTTCGTCTGTACTGTTGTCGGTCACGGTGGCCACCGTTTTCCATGGGTCCGATTCGTTTTCTTTCACCTGAATGTTGAAATCGCGGGTGTTGAAATCGGCAGGTTCTCCGCCCAGAGCTGCATGTTTGACCACAAATCGGCTGACATCCTTCACCTCTCCGAGGTCCACTTCCATCCATTTTTCCTTGCCCAGAGAGCACCATTTGTCGCTGTTGCCCCCATTGACAGTGCCGTTCACGGCTTTCTCTGGACCCTCTGGGGCACCGCAAGCACTGTCTGCCTTGGTGGGACGGTTCAGGGCGTAATTGATGGTGTTGATGGGGGTGTTGTTGCCGTACACCTCCAGTTCATAAATGCGTGCAGCAGGATCGCCCGAGTTGGTGGGTTTCAGCACCACCAGACGCACGTAGCGGGCTTCAGTGGGCGGAATGGTGTGGCTGGATTCGTTCGAAACGTTGTCGCGCACGGTCACCACGGTTTTCCAGGTTTCCTCGGGGGTGCTTCTGACCTGCAAGGCGAATTCGCGGGTGTTCAGCTCGGGGTCTTCGCCCCCTGCTCCAGCGTGTTTGATCACAAATCGGCTGAGTTCCATCACGGCCCCGAGGTCGAGTTCCATCCACTTGTCTTTGCCCAGAGAGCACCACTTGTCGCTGCCTCCAGTGTCAAAGGTGCCGTTGATGGCTTTCTCTGGACCCTCGGGGGCACCGCAAGCACTGTCCGAGGTGGCGGTTTTGCCCACAGCAAGGTTGTCTTTCCCGATGGGTGAGGGTTTGTCGCTGAATTCGTTTTTGGCCAGAGACACACTGCCTGCGATGTCTTTCCATGCAAAAGTGGTGCTGGCCACCGCTGAACGGCCCCGCTCTGGAGACACCGCCTCCACTTCCAGCACGCTGGAAGGTTCCACATTCAGACGTTTGAGGCCAGAAACGTAGTAATGGTTGTTGGGGGTGGCCCCGAGGAACACTTTTGAACCGTCTGCATTGCGCTTGTACAGGTTGTAATGCAGAACAGGGGTGCTGGCTTTGCCCCAGTTCAGCCTGAGGTTGGCGGTATCTGAGTCAGGCTGCATGCTGGACAGCACTTTCAGGTCGGTTGGGGCAGAGGGGGCGTCCACATCCCCTTTCAGGAAGCCCAGTTGCCCGATGTTCATCTGGTAGGCATCTGCTTTGCCAGAGAACACCAGAGACACCACGCTGATGGTTTTCCCTGCGTGAGCTGTCAAGCTGACGGTGTTGCTGTTCCACCCGTCGGTTCTGGCATCGCCCAGAGCAAGCGTGGTTGTGCTGCCATCCGTGAAGGTCAGGCGCACACCCAGACCAGAAGCCCCGGCTTTCTGGGGTTTGAACACCACATTCAAATGGCTGTCTTTTTCCAGTTTCAGCTGGGTCTGGTACAGCTTCAGGACGTTCTCACCGTCCAGTTTGCCAGTCACTTTCAGGGAGTTGCCTCCGTTGTAAGCGGTGTCAAAATCCATCGAGGGTTTCAAAGTGCCCTGCATCACCCAGCGGTAAGACGGCAGGATGTCCTGCACACTCAGGTTGTTCCACTCGCTCTGGGACAGCACCTGACCGTCAATGGCGTACTGCTTGCCCTGTCCCACATTGAAGCTGGTCACAAACGGCATCTGCTGAACAGAAGAGGCCGAAGGCACATAATACGCCAGTCCTTTCCAGGCCAGACTGGTGTCGATGTTGGCTGGGTTCCCGTTCAGACCCACCCAGAAAATGCTGTCTCGGGTGTAGAAATCTTCCAAGGTGCGGGTGGAGTTGTAGGTCCACTCGGGACGGTAAATGCCCAGAGAGGTCAACTGGTCCTTGTTGGGCGGAAAGAGCGCGTCCCAGTCCAGAGCGGTCACGAAACCGTTGGCCTCCACATCGATTCCGGTGTACAGGTCGTAAGGGCTGCGGCCCAGTTTTTTTGCAAGGTCGTGTGAACTCTGGTTGACCTCTGGGGTCCACCAGAAGTTGTTGAACATGCTGCTGGACGCCTGAAAGTACATCTGGTTTTTGGGGGTGAGGGCGTTTTGCCAGTCGATCTCGCCGTTTTCCACCATCGAGTCGTACCACATCACCTGCTTGCCGGATTTGTCTTTCAGGTACTGCACAAATTTGAGGGTTTGCTTGGCCAGAGCAGAGTCAGCCCCTTCGGTTTCCTGATTGATGAACCAGCCATCAAAACCGTAGAAGTGGGCGACCTCGATCATCTTGTCTGCCACAGGGAAAGTGCCGTCTTTTTCCTGCACGAGGTCTTTCAGCCACTGGATTTTTCCGCCATACACGGTGGGAGGCAAAAAAACCGTCCCAAGCACCGGAACCCCGTTTCGGTGGGCTGCATCAATCACGGTGCTGTTGGGGGCCAGAATCAAGCCCTCGCCAGCAGAGCCGCCCCAGAACACCAGTTGGTCCACATACTGCCAGTACTGCGGGCTGTAATACCGCATTCTGGCACTTCCCTGAGAAGGGTTTTGTGCCGTGGAATTAAAGGCCACCAGAGACACGATTCTGGCCTGATTGATTTTTGCAGAGGGGTTGGCCTGCGTCTTGGGATCAATGAAACGCTTTGCCAGAGGCACACTGCTCCGGTTGAACACAGCATCCGGGTCCTTCTCGGGGCTCCACTGCAAAAGTTGCTCTGGGAACCAGTAAGAGGCGTAAGGTTGCAGGTTGCTTTCCTGCGCAAGGGCAGCGCTGCCCATCAGTGTTGCAGTCAGTACGGCAAGGGAAACAAGGGGGGTTTTCATGGTTTTCTCCTCTGGATGCACGGGTCAAGGCCCGGAAAAAGGGTTTTGGGGATCAAAACAAAAACTCATTTGTTGGAGTGAACTGAAGCCAGAATGCTCTCGGCCCTCTCTTGGTTGTGAAACGTGCTCGTAGGATCGCCCGCCTCGCAATGACCGCTCGGCCCTTGGCCCTCGGCTCTCGGCCCTCGGCCCTCGGCAACTGTGCCCACAATGTCAATCAACTCCGCTGCCAGAGCCGCACCCAGCACCCCGGCTTCATTTCCGAAGTGGGCCGCTTCAATGGGCGGAGCCACCCATCCCGAGATGCTTTGCTGGTAACTGTCCCGAACCATGTTCAGGTAGGTGTCGCCAAGGGCCACGGCAATGCCACCTCCCAGCACGATCACCTCGGGGTCGAAGGCTTTCACGCAACTGGCAAGGGCCACGCCGACGTGGTGGGCAGCCTGCCAGAGAATCCGCACGGCTTTTTCTTCGCCCTCTTGGAAGCGTTCAAACAGGTCATGGGTGGTCATGGGGGTCTGGTAAGCGAAGGTGGCTTCCCTTGCAAGGGCACGTCCAGAGGCAAGGGCTTCCAGACACCCGGCATTGCCGCATCCGCACATCGGACCGCCGGGAAGCACGGTCAGGTGCCCGATTTCTGCTCCCTGTCCGTGGCTGCCCCTCAGGGGTTTGCCGTCCAGAATCACCCCTCCGCCAATCCCAGTGGAAATGGTGATGAACAGGGAAGAGGTGGCCCCTTGCGCCGCCCCGAGGTGGTGCTCGGCCAGAGCGGCAGCGTTGGCGTCGTTCTCCAGTCGGGTGGGCAGCCCAAGTTTTTCTGCCAGTTTCTGCTGGATGGGGAAGTTGTCCACGCCTTTCAGGTTGGGGGCAAACCGGATGCTGCCAGAGCGGTAGTCCAGAGGTCCGGGGGTGGCGAGGCCCACCGCCAGAGGGTTGAGGCGGGCTTCTCGGGCGGCTTGCAGGGCGGCTTCTCCCATCAATTGCACGATGGCGTCTCCGCCTTCCTGGGGGGTGGGGAAAGTCAGGTGGGATTTCAATTCACCGTTCTGAAAGGCACCCACGGCAATTTTGGTTCCACCCAGATCAATGCCGATCACGCTCATTTGATGCTCCCGAGGGTCATGCCTTCCACGAAAGCCTTCTGGAACATGAAGAACACCACCACCACCGGCAACACCACCAAGGTGGAGGCGGCCATCAGGAGGTTCATGTCCACATCGTGCTGGGAACGGAACGCGGTCAGACCAATGGACAGGGTGTAGAGTTTCTCATCTTGCAGGTACAACAAGGGACCCAGAAAGTTGTTCCATGTGCCCAGAGCCGAGAAGATCGCCACCACCGAAAGGGCAGGTTTGGAAAGCGGCAGAATGATGCGCCACATGGTTTGAAATTCACTGGCCCCATCCACCCGGGCGGCTTCAGAGATCTCGAAGGGAATTTGCATCAAAAACTGACGCAGCAGGAACACGCTGAATGCAGCACCGAAGAAACTCGGGACGATCATGGGCAGGTAGGTGTTGATCCAGCCCAGTTTGGCAAAAATGATGAAGGTGGGAATCATGGTCACCGGAAAGGGAATGAACATGGTCGCCAGCATGATGCCGAACAGGGCATCCCGCCCTTTCCAATGGATCCGCGAAAAGCCGTAAGCAATCACGAAATTCGAGGCCACACTGCCGATGGTGCTCAGCACGGTGATCAGCACCGTGTTCCCGAGGTAACGCCAGAACGGGAAATATCCCATCGCCTCGGTGAAGTTCTCCCACTTCCAGATTTTGGGAACAAGGGTGGGTGGAAAGACGGAAAGCTCTGGGGCTTCTTTCAGGGCGGTGTTGATCATCCAGTAAAAAGGGGACAGGAACAGCAGGCAAGCCACAACCAGCACAATGCGGGCCAACCACATGGACTTTTTGGTGCGGGTCATGACACCACCTCGTAATTGACCCAGCGTTTGGACCACCAGAACAGCAGCACAGCCAGCAGCACACTCACGATGAACAGGAACCACGACAGTGCAGAGGCGTAACCCATCTGTCCGTAACGGAAAGCGTTGTTGTACAGGTAGAAAACGTAAAACAGGGTGGAATCGGCAGGCCCACAGCCCGTGGTGATGTAGGCGCTTTCGAAAACCTGCAAGCCACCAGAGAGACCCGTGATGATGTTGTACAGAATCACAGGGGTGAGCAGGGGCAAGGTGATGAAGCGGAACTTGTGCCAAGGGGTTGCACCGTCAATGTCGGCGGCTTCATACAGGGTTTTGGGAATGCCACGCAAACCCGCCAGAAAGATCAGTGCGTTGCCTCCAGCTCCGACCTGTGCCAGCAGCACAATCGCGAACTTCGACCACTCGGGATCGCCAAACCAGTCAATGGTGGGCACCCCGAACATCCCGAGGAACAGGTTCACCAGACCAAATTTGGGGTTCAAAAGCCAGATGAAAATGAACGAAACCGCAAAAGCAGGCAGGATTGAAGGCAGATACAGGATGGTGCGGTACAGACCGATCTCGGGCAGGGCCTGGTTCATGGCGAAAGCCAGAATCAAGGCTACCACCACACCGATGGGAATGGCCAGCACCGTGTAGTACAGGGTGTTTTGCAGGGCTTTGTAGAAGATCTCGTCCTGAAACATCCGCTGGTAGTTTTCCAGACCCACGAAATTGGGGGTGCCAAACCCGGTGAAGTCGGTGAGGCTCAGGTAAGCGGAAGACACAATCGGGTAAGCCAGAAACACCAGAAAACCGATGATCCACGGGCTGACGAAAAGCAAACCCAGCCAGAAGTTGTGCTTCTCGCCTCGGGTCATGCTCATCCGGCCCAGAAAGCCTGATTTGGTGGGGTTTGGGGTTGCAGTTTGTCTCATGGGGTGTCCTTTGATGCGTTGATCCGTGAAACAAGAGGAGTCTGCTCTTGTTTCAAGAACCCAAGCTCTGACAGACCACTTTTGTTTCTCTGTCAAAAGCCCTTAAAACAGGGGAGGGGTGGTGGGGTAAGCGCAAAGTCGCTGCTCTTGGTGATGTTGTGTCGAAAATCATCAGCGTTCAGCAAGAAGAAAAGGCTTTCTCCCATCTTTTGAGACCCAAAGACCCGTGAGGTTTTCCCTTTTTGGGTTGCTGTTCTCAAGAGCGAAGGCCGAACCGTGTGCTTTGTGCTGCCGGCTGAACGCTGATGGCTGATGGCTACCTCACTTGCAGAAACGTCTCAGCTGGTTGTTCACCCGGTCTTCCACCTGTTTGAGGGCCGCCAGAGGTTCCATCTGATTGAGGATCACTTTGCCCTGAGCGCTGGTCAGTTGGTCCCAGTACAGTGCGCCCACAGGCAGTGCAGGACGGGATTTGGCGTAAGGCAGCAGGTTCTTGAAGAAGGTGTGCTTGCTGTCAAACAGCCCCTTTTCGTTCAGCAGTTTCTTGACGGTGGGCAGGTGGCTGGTGGCCTTGATGTAGGTGCGTTGTCCTTCGGCCCCGGCCATGTAGCGCATGAAGGTGAAAGCCTCCTCGGGGTTTTTGGCCCCTCTGGGCATCACCAGAGACCAACCTCCGGCCCAGCTCACTTTTTTGCCGTTGGGGGTGGGAATGTAGGTGATGCCGTAATCCACATCCGGGGCGTTCTTTTTCATTCCGGCGATGTCCCAGTCTCCAGAGATCGAAAAGGCCAGTCTGCCCGTGATGAACGGCCCTTTGACGCTGCCAGAGTAGGTGGAGAGGAAAGTCTGGACTTTCTTGGGATCGAGGTTTTTGGCGTAGTCGTACAGGAACTGGAACCCGGCCACCACATTTTTGTCGGTGGGGGTGACTTTGCAATTTTTCTCGTCGTAGAAGTCTCCTCCGAAGGCGTAACCCCATGTGTAGTGCCAGCCCTGATTGTCCCACGGCACCATCCCGAGGCGGGTGTAATTCCCTTTGTCGTCGGTTTTGTTGACTTTGTTGGCGATGTCCACAATCAATTTGATGGAAGGCACCCCGTTTTTGGGGTCCAGAATGCTCGGGTCCACCCCGACCTCTTTCAGGATGTCTTTGCGGTAGTACAGCACCCGGGTGTCGGTGTCAAAAGGCAGGGCGTAGGTCTGGCCTTTGAACTGGGTTTCCTCCCACGCAAACGGCAGGTAGTCTTTGGCAATGTTGGGCGATTGGGTTTTGATGTAGGGGTCCAGAGGTTGCAGGAATCCCGATCCAGCCCGCTCTGACACGATGAAACGGTCCAGCATGTAGATGTCGGGTCCGGTGCCACCAGCAATGGCGGTGGTGAGTTTTGCGGTGTCGGTTTCGCTGCCGGCCACCTGCACCACTTTCACCTGAATGTCTTTGCTTTTCTTGTTGAAGTTCTCGGCGATCTGTTTGATGGCGTTCAACTCTTCGTTGCCGTGTGAGACCCACAGGGTCACCTCTACGGGTTCGGCGAGGGCAAGGCTTGAGAGCATCAACAGGGAGGTCAAAACCGTCTTTTTCATGTGCTTCCTCTCTCCGCTGGGGTGTCCAGCAGAAGCAATGGTTTTCCGTGCAGTCCAGAGGGGCCTCTGGCTGCTTGCGGTCAAATGGGGGGGTGCTTACTCGCGGACTTTTTTCATGAGCACTTCGGTGCTCGGGGCTGCCCCTTCCACAAAGGGCAAACTGGCTGCGCCGAAACAGGCGGCTTCCCAGGAGAGTTCTGCACGTTCCAGACGGGCGTGTCTGGCCATGCCCTGCATCCCGAGGTGGGGCAGGCGTTTTTTGAGGCGTTCCAGCAGGTGGTCAACCATGGGATCGGGCAATCGGCCTCCCATGCAGATCACATCGGGATTCAGCAGGTTTTCGATGGTGATGAGGGCCATGCACAGGTAATCCACCGCCTGATCCACCCACTTGTGCACCGCAGGGTGTCCGGCTTCAAAGAGGGGCAGCACCTCCTCGATTTTGCTGAGGTGGATGCCTTCACGTTCCATGTCTTCAAAGAAAGCTGCCAGAGACACATAGCGTTCCAGACAGCCTTGACCTCCGCAGGTGCAGGGCCTGCCGTCTTTGACCACTGGAATGTGGCCGATTTCAGCGGTGTTGCCCCATGCGCCGTGGTAAATTTCTCCGTTCAGGACCATCCCTCCGCCCAGCCCCACCCCGAAGTACAGGTAGAAGTAATCCCGGGTGTGCCGTCCCACCCCGTACCATCGTTCTCCAATGGCCGCAGAGGTGGAGTCGTTCTCGATGAAGATCGGGTAGGGGGTGTGCTTTTCAAGGCTTTCCCGAAAAGAGAACCCATCCCAGCCGGGGAAATTGGGAGGGGAGAGCAGTTTTCCGGTGTGGGTTTCCAGAGGGCCGGGCAGGGCCACGCCCACCCCCCAGATGCGGGATTTGTCGATGCCAGAGGTTTCGCTGAGCTGTTCAATCATGTGCAGGAACAGCGGAATGGCCCGGTCGGGGGTGGGGAAATTCAGGTCATAGATGATTTTTCCTTTCACGTTTCTGGAGAGGTCCATGATCAGGCCCATCACGTGGTCGCGGTCCAGATGCAGGCCAATGGAAAAGGCGCCGTCAGGCTTGAGTTGCAACTCCAGAGGGGGTTGTCCCCGTCCACCGAGTTTCTTTCCGAGGGCTTGCACAATGCCCATCTCCATCAGCTCGGTGACGATGTTGGATACAGCTTGCAGGGTGAGTCCGGTCTTTCGGGCGATGTCCGCTCTGGAGATGGGGGCGTGGAGTCGAATGGCTTCCAGCACCACCCGGCGGTTGTGGGAACGTGCGTATTCGAGGTTGGTGCCTGAGAGCATGGAAATCTCCCTGTCATGAATGGGGGTCTTGGATGGGTGCTTTTTGACCCGGTTCAGGGCTTTCGATGTGGGGGCTTTACAGCCTGTGGGGGTATGGAGTAAAAATAACTCAAAATGATTTAATTAGTCAAGACGGTGTTCGCAGAGGATGAACCCACCTCCACCCACCCAACAGGCGAAAATGAGTCATTCGAGCTGTCCCAGAGCACCCCAAAACCACCCCAAAAACCCAAGGAGCCCCATGACCGCAAAGACCGCAGAACAGCAAATTGGCAGTGTGGAACAAAAATTCCACGAACTTCTCACCTGGCGTGACCTGAAAAGCCTTCCCCTGACACACGCCCGGTTCAAAAGCCAGACCTCTGATTGGCAGGACTGGGACCCCACCACCCCATGGCCTTCCAGAGATTTCCCGGTTCAGATGGAGTTTCTGGCGCAGGTGCCTCAGGAATGGGCTGGACACGACGTGCACCTGAAGACCCATGTGGGCGGAGAAGCATTGCTCAAAGTGAATGATGAAATCGTCGGAGGACTGAACCCCTACCACAAGGAATACCCCATCCTGAAGCATGCACAGGGCGGAGAAAACCTGCACATCCACATCACCGCTTCGCCCAAAGGGCTTTTTGGCAGTCCCATTTTCAACAACACCATCGAAGAAATCCGACTGCTGGTGCCAGACGTGCAGGTGCGCAGCTTTCTGGAAGACGTGCAGGGCTGCCTTGATGCCGCCAAATACCAACTCAAAGCAGGAAAACACGAACTGGCCGGAATGCTGGCCGACCTGATGCTGCAAGCCCTCTCGGGTCTGGACCTCCCCAGAACCCCGAGCCGTGATTACCTCGGGCAATTGATGAAACACCCTCAGGCCAGCGGATTTGTGGCCGGGCTCTGGGACGAATGGGCTTTCGAAAAGGCCGATTTGCTTTTGTCCAGAAAGACCCGCGAAACCTTGCAGCTTCGCCAGAATGAACTGCAAGCTGCGTTGCAAGACCTCAAAAAGCGCTTTCCTTCTGAAGGACGGGTGCTGACCTCAGGACACGCACACATCGACCTCGCATGGCTCTGGCCGTTCCATGAAACGCGCCGCAAAGTGGAACGCACCTTCGGAACGGTGCTGCACCTGATGGACCGTTACCCCGAGTTCACCTTCAACCAGAGCAGTGCACAGGCTTACCAGTGGATCGAGCAGGACAACCCCACCCTGTTCGCCAAAATTCAGGAGCGGGTCAAAGAAGGCCGCTGGGAAATCATCGGGGGCATGTGGGTGGAACCAGACGGCAACCTGCTCTCTGGAGAATCGTGGGCCAGACAGCTTCTGTACGGTCAACAGTACTTCAAGAGCCGATTTGGCAAGCAGGTTCAGGTGTGCTGGATGCCCGACACCTTCGGATATGCAGCCAACCTGCCCCAACTGCTGCAACTGGCGGAAGTGCCGTATTTTTTCACCAGCAAACTCAACTGGAACGAAACCAACACCTTCCCTTACGACCTGTACCACTGGGAAGGCATTGACGGCACACAGGTGATTGCCCACACCTTCTGCAACCCCAATCAGGGCTACAACGGCAGCATCGAAGCCTTTGACATCGCAGAAACCTGGAAAAGTTTCCGTGGAAAACGGGCTTTTGACACCACCCTGCTCTCCTTCGGACATGGAGATGGCGGAGGAGGTCCCACCGAGGAAATGCTGGAGCGCTACGACCGCCTGAAAGATTTCCCCGGACTGCCCAAAATTGAAATGGGACGGGTCCATGACCTGTACCAGCGTTTTGAAAAAGAAAGCGGCCCTCTGCCTGTCTGGGTCGGAGAACAGTACCTCGAACTGCACCGGGGCACCTACACCACACAGGCCCACACCAAGAAACTGCACCGCGAACTCGAAACCCTGCTCCCAGAGGCCGAAGCCGCCTGCGCTCTGGCCCATCAACTGCTCGGGTCTGCGTATCCCACAGCGCAACTGCATGACCTCTGGACCACTTTCCTGCTGCACCACTTCCACGACGTGCTGCCCGGTTCCAGCGTGCATGAGGTGTATCAGGACACCCTGCAAAACCTCTCAAGGGTCAAAACCGAAGCCGAGACCCTCCGCCACACTGCCCTGCAAGCCCTCAGTCAGCAAGTGCAGTTGGTGGGCTTTGAGCAGAAACTGGTGTTCTGGAACTTCAGTCTGCAAGAACGCCCCTTGCAAGCCACCGTGCCCTGCCTGCAAGACGACCCCATCCGCCTGATTGCCCCGGACGGGCAGGAAGTGCCCCACCAGAGGGAACACGACACCCTGATTCTGGACGCAAACCTGCACATCCCTCCCATGGGTTATCTGGCTCTGGGCGTGCAACCCGAGACCCAGCAAGAGCAAGTGGTCAACCTGATCGCCACCAGCAGCCTGCTGGAAAATGCCCACCTGCGTGTCGAAATTGGCGAAGACGGCACGGTGCATGCCTTGATCGACAAGACCTCTGGTCGCAATGTCCTGAAAGAGCGCGCCAACCAGATCTGGGCTTACCCCGACCTGCCCCGCCACTGGGAAGCCTGGGATGTGGACCCCAACTACGCCACAGACGGACAGGAAATCAAAGCCCTGAAAGCCCCTGTGCTGGTGCAAAGCGGTCCCTTGCAGGCCACCATCGAAGTGGAACGCGAACACAACGGCACCCGACTGATCCAGAGGTACGTGCTGGGCCTGAACGCCAAGCGCCTCGACATCGAAAACCACCTGATCTGCCACGGACGCCGCACCCTCTGGCGTGCCCAGTTCCCCCTCAACGTGCGCAGCCACGAAGCGTGGTATGAAACGGCTTATGGGGCTCTGGCCCGCCCCACCCACCGCAACACCAGTTGGCAACAGGCCCAGTTCGAAGTGCCTGCCCACCGTTGGGCCGACCTCAGCGAAGCCCACGCCGGGGTGAGCCTCCTGAACAACGGCAAATACGGTCACAGTGCCCATGGAAACACACTCGGACTGACCCTGCACCGTTCTCCCCTCTACCCTGACCCCATGGCCGACGAGGGCGAATACCACTTCACTTACAGCCTGTACCCCCACGCTGGAGACTGGAGAAACGGCACCGTTCAGGAAGCCCAGAGGCTCAATTCTCCCCTTTGTGGCATCTGGACCTCTGAAACGGGTGACTGGGAACCCTCCAGAAGTCTGGTTCAGGTCTCGGGGCAGGGTGTTCAGTTCTCCAGCCTCAAGAAAGCTGAAGAGGGGAACGGCCTGATCCTGAGGGTGTACGAAGCCCTCGGAGGCAGCAGCACCGTTCAGGTGAATGCCGAAGGGTTGCAGGTGGCCGGAGAAGTGAACCTGCTGGAACATCCTCTGGAAGGAAGCGCGGAGATTCGACCCTTTCAGGTGAAAAGCATTTTGCTGACTTCCGAGAAGTAAAAGCGGAGGAACAGCATTCCGTGCAAGTTCACAGCGAGAAAAATTCGGACAGAACATCACAGCTCGGCCAACGTCATTTGTGAAATTGCAACAGCACACCCTGTTCCCTGCCCATAGAAAACCCCGTCCCCTCAGAGCAAGGGGACGGGGTTTTCTGCCATCAGCAACTGCTGACTTGGGGCGTGCTGGTGAAAGTGAAATTGTTGAACCTGAATTCAACGGGCTGAAAATTCGCGGGGTTGTCCGCCCGGAACAGCCAGAGGTTCATGTGGAGGGGCATGCTTTCCGCCGAAATGAAGTGCGAAGCGTCATACCAGCCTGCAATGCTCTGGGTGGAGGTGGAGATGGCCCCTGCGTTGGTGCGGTTGGTGGTTTCCAGCAAAGTCTGGTTGCCGGTGTTGTACACCTGGAACCGGGTGCAGCGGAAGCGGTTGGACAGTTGGGTGGTGTGTCCGTGAAAACCTTCCATCAGCACGTAATTGGCGGTTCGGGTGATGCGGTGGGTGGTGTAGGTGCCGCCCAGACTCTGGCTGAATTTCTGGTGGAAGGATTGCCCTTCGGCGGTGTAGGGGCTGTAACCGCTGTTGATCAACAGGTTTCGACCCTCTACGGTGCCCGGATAGACCGTGTAATTGACGGGACCGTTGCTGTCGTTGCCCCAGCGGGCAAACTCGATGTCCATCTCCTTGTAGCCGTCGGAGTCTGGTCGTCCTGCCGGAGCAATGGTGGAGTAAGGAAACAGCCCGAGCACCACCTGACGGTCAATGGTGCTGAAATCCCCCACCATGTTCCAGGTGTAGGTTCCGGTGCCCAGGGTTTGCTGGGTTTTGATTTCGGCGCTTTCCCACACGCCTGCGGAAGGATCCAGCCGCATGACCAGTTGCCCGGTGACATCGTCCACGCAGATGTTCTGGGGGGTGAACACATTGGGTCCGGGTCCGACTTCGCTGCCCTGTGAGTCCTTGACCGTCCATGTGCGGCCTGCCCACTGGATGGTGGATTGTCCACATTGCAAGGCCTGCCCTTGAATGGGTTGAGAGGTCTGGGTTTGAGGGGATTGCTGGGAACAGGCAGCAAGCAAGACGCTTGCCAGAGCAAGAAATTTGAGTTTTTGCATACCTGTACTGTAGTGGAGGAGTGAAATAAAATTTCAAAATGTATATACAAATATGAAATTCTTGGTGCTGTGGTCCAGAAACCCCTCCACAGAAAATGGCTTCATGAAGCACCGTCCATAAAGAAGTTGTGCTTTTGGATCCTTGCTCCAAAAGTTTACAGTTCACAGTGGAAAGTTGACAGCAAACACTGTCCTGTGAAAGCTGAAAGTGATGGGGTAGCATCATTTGGGAAACTGCAGCAAAGCCAGTGTGAGTGGGATTTTGGGAAGTGGGGCCAGCCTTGGGTCTGCCTGTTTGAGTTCTGAAATGCAAAATCGGCTATGCTCAAAAAGTGAAATTGAATTTCAGTCTTTGGATGGATGGGATGTTTCCTGCCAGAACAGTCAGACAAAACCCACATGCCTCCTCGGGCAAAGGGGTAGAGTGCCGATCATGACCCAGCCCGAGTCCTCGCTCCTTCAACGCCTGCGCCAGCAGGTGGACCAGTTGGCGCCCGCCATGCAACAACTGGCCCGGCACATGCTGGACCAACCCAGAGCGGTGCTTCAGCAGTCGGTGCAGGAATTGGCCCGTGCAGCAGAGGTCCCGGATGCCACGGTGACCCGTCTCAGTCGGAAATTGGGTTGCACAGGATTCCCGGACCTCAAAATCAAACTGAGTGCCGAACTCGCCCAGCAGGAAACGGCCCCCAAAGCAGGAGACCCCCTGCTCGGGGTGTCCTTGCAGCACATGGTCACCTCCATGTACCAGAGCCGCGACACCCTTGATGCAGGTGTGTTGCAGCAGGTGATCGCGTCCCTTGTTCGGGCTTCACGCATTGAAATTGCAGGAGAGGGAAACAGCCAGCTTGCCTCCCGTTTCCTGCTGGAAAAACTGCTGAAACTCGGGTTGCCTGCCTCCAGCCACGCAGACCCCAGAGTGATGTGCCTGCATGCCAGCACCCTCGGGAAAAGTGGGGTTTTGCTGGCGTTCAGCCGTTCTGGCAGCACCCACACCGTTCTGGAATACCTGAAACTGGCCCATCAAGGCGGAGCCCTGACCGTCCTGATCACCCACAGTTCCCACCCAGTGCCCGATTTTGTGTCCTGCGCTCTGGTTCTGGCCGCTCCAGAGCAGGCCGGATCGGTTTCTGCGTTGATCGGGCAACTCTGGGTGGCGGAAGTGATCTGCGAAGGGGTGGCCCAGCAAAGGACTTGAAGGATGGCTTCATCCACCTGAAGGCCCTGTGCTCAAAAAAATGGGTCAGAACTCAGGCCAAGCCAAGAGGTCCAGATGCAACGCTTCCACTGCCCGCACCAGAGCCCCTGCCGCCGTGGCGTCCCGGCCCAGTTTGCTGTCCAGCACACCAATGCGTTGGGGAAGCAAAGCCCGCACCCGGCTTTTGAGTTGCGAGGTCTCTGGAATCAAAGGGCTTTCGTAAATCACGATGGCGTTCAGGTCCAGAGAAACCCCCAGAGCGGAAATCACGTTGGCAAGGGCCACTTCTTGATTCTCCGGGTCCAGGTCCTCGATGGACATCACCTGTGTTCCGACGCTCCATTTCACCAGAGAGATTTCTCCGGCCAGCCCACGTTCGCCCCGGCACAATTGCCCGTTCTGGAACAGACCCATGCCAATTCCAGAGGGTCTGCGCCTGAGCAGCACCAGAAAGTTCCTTTCCCCTTGAATGGCCCCGATTTCCTGCTCGGCCATGGCGGCCAGATTGGCGTCGTTTTCCAGAATCAAACGGGTGCCCAGACGGTCACATTGGGCCTTCACTTGCAGCAGGTCCAGCTCTGGGAGGCCGTTGGGCACGTAAGGCTGGCCCTGTCCATCCACCGGAGCTGCCAGCCCGAGGCACAGGTACTTGAGGGGATTGTTGGGATGCTGCCGGACATTCTCCTCGATGCAGGCCAGCACCCTTTCGGTGACGTGGCTCGGGTGCTGCACGGGCATGTCCTGCACCTGAAAAGACTGCCCCCGAATGTTGCTGCTGCCATACCGCAGTTCGTCCGGTTGCACGTCGATGCCCAGCACCCACCCGAGATGTGGATTGATGTGCACCTTCTGGGCGGGTCTGCCTGCAGAGCCTTCGCTGTAACCCTCCTCGACCAGAAAGCCTTCTTTTAAAAGGTCGTTCACAATGCTGGTGACGGCCACTTTGGAGATTCCGGTTTGCTCGGCGACCTCGGTGCGGGACGCGTCTCCGACTTGCAGGATTTGTTTGAGGATGGTGGCCCGGTTGAGCGCACGCAGTGAATTCAAGTTGCCCATGTTGTCTCCTCCGGTCTCAAATGGTTCTGACTTTCACAATGCCACACTTTTCCCGGTTTGCCAGCTTTTTCATCTGGAAAAGGCAGCCAGGTGTGGCCTGAACCGGATGCCCTTTCTTTGCAAGTGCTGCAATTGCTCGGGGATGCGTTGCAGAAACCCTTCAAGGTTTCTGCGTTCCTGAGGGGTCCAGCACATTTCTGCCACGGCAAAAAGCCTCGGGAACAGCATGTACTCGGTGTGTTCGGGGGTGGGCAGGTACTCGGTCCAGAGGTTGGTTTGCACCCCCAGCACCCGCTGTTTTTCGATGTCGGTCAGCCCAGCAGGCATCGGGTCGTACTGGTACACCTTCTCCAGAGGCAGGCATCCCCCTTGCGCCAGAGGTTCCAATTCGGGTGCACCGGACTGGTAATAATCCAGATACAGGTGGCTGTGGTGGCACACCACAATGGGATGCCCTTTTTGCACGGCTTCTCGGGCTTTTTCGGCATGCAGCCAGATCAGACCTACGGTGTTTTCGGAAAGTCCATCTTGCAGGATTTCTTCCCATCCGCACACTTTTTTCCCGGCTTTTTCCAGCGTCTCACTGACCGAGCGGGTCACGTATCCTTGCAGGCCTTTGACGCTTTCAAGACCCAGATCCTGTGCCAGTTGGTGCATTTCCGGGCTGTTCTCCCATTCGGTGGTGGGGCACTCGTCGCCTCCAATGCACACATAAGGGGAGGGGAACATTTCCGTGACCTCCAGAAGCACGGTGTTCAGGAAGTCCAGAGTGGTCGCTCTGGGATGAAACACCCGCTCGCTGATGCCCCACGAGGTCAGCACTTCTGTTCCTTCCCCTGAGCCAAAC
Source organism: Deinococcus misasensis DSM 22328 (assembly GCF_000745915.1). Taxonomy (NCBI): domain Bacteria; kingdom Thermotogati; phylum Deinococcota; class Deinococci; order Deinococcales; family Deinococcaceae; genus Deinococcus; species Deinococcus misasensis. The sequence continues at coordinate 45,388 of NZ_JQKG01000016.1, read as the reverse complement.
TCAGGATGTGCAGCCAGAGCGGCCTGTGCATGACCGGGGAGTTCAATCTCTGGAATCACCGTGATGAAGCGTTCCTGTGCGTACTGAATCACCTGCTGGATGTCATCCGGGGTGTACACCCCTCCATGTGGGGTGCCGTCAAAGGTCCACGGCTGGTCTTCGTAATGTCCGATCAGGGTTTCTTTGCGCCATCCGCCCACTTCCGTTAAACGGGGAAAAGCTGAAACGGGAATCCTCCAGCCCTGATCGTCTGTCAGGTGCCAGTGGAAGGTGTTCATTTTGAGTTCGGCCAGCACATCCAGCCAGACCAAAATGCTGGAAACCGGCATGAAATGGCGGGCCACATCCAGCATCAGGCCACGCCACCTGAACCTCGGGCGGTCCATGACCTGCTGACAGGGCACAGGCCCCCCTGAACGCAGCAATTGCAGCAAAGACATGCTGCCGTAAAACAAACCTGCCACACCCCATGCACGGATTTCCAGACGGGTTTTGTGCACCGAAAGTTGATACCCCTCTGGCCCGAGTTCAGGAAGGTGAGGGTCCAGCACGAACGTCAGGGTGGGCAAAGAAGCTTGCCACTGCACTTTGATCCGGGTTTCTTTCTCAAGCCGTTCAGTGAATTTGCGGGCTTCTGGCAGGGCTTCCCCCTCTGCATGGACAGAGAGGACGGCAGGAACATGGAAGTGCCCAAGGGCAGGCAAGACGGTCTCGGGAAGGGGAAGGATGCTGGTCATGGTTGCCTCATTTCACCGCGCCAGCCGTGATGCCAGCCACGATTTTTTCGGAAAGGAAGATGTAGAGAATCAAGGTCGGAACCACCACAATCATCACACTGGCAAACAGGCCCGCCCAGTCTCCGGTGTAGCGCATGGATTGCAAGAGGGCTTCAAGTCCAATGGATAGGGTGCGTTTTTCAGGGGAATTCACAAAAATGAGGGCCCAGAAGTACTCGTTCCAGAGGTTCACAAAATTGAAGATGGTCACCGTGACCAGTCCGGGCTGCGAGAGGGGCAGCATCACCTTCCAGAACGCCTGCACTTCGGTGCAACCGTCGATCATGGCAGCTTCCTCCAACTCTCTGGGGAGGGTGCTGAAGAACCCCGAGAGGAAAAACACCGTGAAAGGAATCGAGGTGCCCACGTAAATCAGCACCAGTCCGGTGATGGTGTTCACCAGATCCAGTTTCAGGAACAGGGTGAACATCGGAATCACCAGCATCACGCCCGGAATGGCCTGTGCAGAGAGCATGGCGGTGTTGATGGTCCGCCGACCCCGAAACTCAAAGCGGCTTAAAGCATATGCAGCCGGAGCAGAAATCAGGGCAATCAGCACCAGAGCGATCCCCACGTACCAGACGGTGTTGAAGAAGTAACGGCCCATGTTCAGGGTGGTCAGGGCGTTCAGGTAATTCTCGAAGTGCAGGCCCGAAGCCAGCAGGGTGTTGCTGAAAATCTCTCTGGTGGTGCTCAGGGAAGCCAGCACAATCCAGCCGATGGCCACCACCGCAAAGAGCGTCCAGAGCACCAACACCCCGTAAACCGGAAGTCGGGTCAGCAGGTGGGGAAGACGCGAAGGTGCGGGTTTGTCCTGCAAGGTGGGATGGGGTTGTTCGATCATGGTTCAGGTCCCTTCTCAGTACTGGAGCTGGTTTTTGCCCATCAGGCGGGAAATCAGGCCCGAGACCACCAGAACCACCAGCAGAATCATCAGTGCGGCAGCAGCGGCTTTGCCAATTTCCAGAGGGCTGCTGGAGTTGCCTCCAAAAGCCAGAGCGTACAGGTAGGTGGTGGGTGTCGAGGTCGCAACATCCTGTGAAATCGGTGAAAACAGCCTCGGGAACACGAACAGGTTGAACACCGTGATGCTCCACATGGTGAAGGCCACCCTCAGAACGTCTTTGAGCAAGGGCAGGGTGATGTACAAAAAATTCTGCCCCACATGAGCCCCTTCCAGCTTGGCAGCTTCGTACAATTCGGCTGGGATACGCTCGGCTCCGGCCAGCAGCAACAAGGTGAACCACCCGATGCTGCCCCACGCGTAGGCGATCAGCATGGCCCAGAAAATGGTGTCGGGTTGGGTCCACGCAATCCCTGCCAGACTGTCCAGCCCCAACCATGTGAACAGCTTCTTGAACAGGCCATATTGGGGCTGATAGATGTACTGGGTCCACATGGTCACCATCGCCACAGCATTGATGATGTTTGGAAAGTAAATCACCGCCCGAAAAAACGCTTTGAAGCGCACCCCGGAAGCCAGAGCCGCTGTGAACACGAACGCACTCAGAAAGACCGCAAGTCCACCCACCAGCCACACCAGCACCACATTGCCTGTGGCCTTCTGGAAGAGGGGTGTGTGCAGCAATTCAAGGTAATTGTCAAATCCACGAAATTCGGTGGGTGCAGCCGTGAAGCTCTCCACCCGGAAAAAACTCAGGTATCCGGTTTGCAGCAGCGGATACACGAACATCAACACAAACAGCAAGAGGGCGGGGGTCAGGAACAAAATCAAAGTCAAGGGTTTCAGTCGCATGGGTTCTCCCCAGTGTTCTTGTGCAGGTTCACATGCCTGAAAAGACCTGTTGTGAAACGGCATCAAGTTGGCAAGACAGCACGTTTTTTGGCCTTGTGCTTTCTGCTTTCTGCCTTCTGCAAGCCTGAAAGGAGAGGGAAGCCTTAAACTTCCCTCCCTTTTCACATCAGCGGCGGGTTTTCCAGAAAGCTGCTGTGTCCTTCTGCAAGCGCTGCACAAAGGCCTCTGGACTGCTTTTTCCGGTGAACAGGTCGGTCAGGGCGGGGGTGATCACGTTGTCGCCCAGTTCTCCGGCCTCTCCCAGTTCGCAGGCCCAGCCAATCGCCTGTTTGGCATCGTTGACCTGCTTCCATGCCTCATCCAGAGGGGCTTGCCACACCAGATCCTTGCGTGCCGAAGTGAACCCCGCTTTGACCATGGCCTGCTGGGTTTTCTTGCCCACCATGAACTCAATGAATTGGAAGGCCAGCTCGGGGTTTTTGGAGGCTTTGGGAATGGCCAGAGCCTGAGACCCCATCATCACGGTGGTGACTTTGCCGTTCCCTCCAGAGATGGCCGGGAATCCAAAGGTGCCCCACTTGAACTCGGGTCCGGTGGTGGCTTTGACTTCGCCGGGCAGCCAGGTGCCGTTCAGGTACATGCTGACCTCTCCCAGTGCGAGGCGTTGCTGGCCTGTCGGGTAACGGTTTCCTGCGGTCCCTTTGGCAAAGTACCCTTTTTGAAGCAACTCTTGCACGTTCTGCGCCAGTTTCAGGTAGCCCGGCGTGGTCAGCCACATTTTTCCAGTTTTGTCTTTGAGGGTGCGGGAAAGCTGGTTGCACCCTCCAGCGTAGCGTTCCACGAAATACCCAAACATCACATCGATGTAGGCGTCAATGTCGGTGGTGAGCGGTTCAAACCCGGCCTTCCTCAGCTGGTTGCTCACGGTCAGGAATTCCTCCCAGTTTTTGGGTTCTGCTTTGATGCCTGCTTTCTGGAAATGGTCTTTGTTGTAGAAAAACAGCACTGCAAACGGCTGGTACACCACAAAGTGGTTTTTGCCTGCCACCTGATACTGCTTTTGCAGGATGCTGTACAGGCTCTGGGCCACGGTCTGTTTGGGGTTGTCCATCGAGGGGCGTTTCAGGTAAGGGTCCAGAGCCAGCAGGTGTTTGTTGTACCGCTTCATCCAGTCGGTTCCGGTGTCAAAAACATCAATGCTGGTTCCGGTGTCCAGAGCAGGCAGGATCAGGTTTTTCACCTGCCGTCCCAGCCAGTTGACCTGCACATTCACACCGGGATGGGCGGCTTCAAAGTCTTTGATGGTGGCCTGAATGACCTGCCCTTGCGGTTCGGTCTGGTTCCACATCGACCAGTAGTTGAGGGTGGTTTTCTGGGCGTGGGCCGTTCCCAGAGTGAGGAGCAAGCTTGCGGTGAACAAAAGGGGTTTTTTCATGGTGGGTCCTTTCAGGGTTGGATGGTGTTGACGAATTTCAGGTTCTGCTTGCGAAGTTTCACAATCTGCTCTTGAAGTTCACTGAAACTGAGCGCCCGGTCTTTGACGTGCATCACCCAGTCCACGTCCTGCTCGTAGGTGCGTTTCTGGTTGGAGGCCAGAATGCCCCTTCGAATGAACCAGAGGTTGAAGTCCAGTCGCATTTTGCTGTCCGGGTACCACTTGCCGTCGTGCTGGGCGTACTGAACCCCATCCACGAAGTAGGTGACTTTGCCTTGATGCACCGTGACCATCACGGTGCGCCATCCTGCGTGGGATTTCTCGTTGGCAACCGGGTTTTGTTCTTCCACATAAGGTTCGTTTTTGTAGGCCGCCCAACTGGTGGTGAGCATGGTGGTGTTGGGGCGTCCCCACATCGGGGCACCGTTGGGCAGGTACTCGAAGTCCAGTTCGCTGTACTTGCTGGCATCAAAGTTCGGATCGTCTGGCAGGGCAGGGTCAGAAATGGTGAAAAAGGTCTGCACGACGCTGTCTCCATCCGGTCCGGGGGTTCCAGAGCTTTCTGGAATTGGCTGGTCGGTGAAACGCACTCTGGCGGCGTAAGTCCCTTCCAGATAAGCCAGAGGACCGTAAATCTCGGCCTGTCCGGTCAGGGCGGTTTCGTTGCCAGAGGTGAAGGCCGTGAGGCGCATCAGGGTGTTGCCTTTCTGGGCCGGGTCTTCCACAAAGCGGATGTGGTTTTTGGACCATGTGCCGGGCACGCCGGGACCACCGACCCCTTCGCGCACCGTCCATCCATTTCTGGAGAGGCTCGGGTCAAGGGAGGTCTGGTAGGCAAAGTCATCGAAGAAAGTCTGGGTGGGCATGGCAGGGGGCCTCAGGTTGGCGCAGGAAGTGAACACCATCACGGCAAGGGAAAGGCTGATACATCGTTTCATGGATCCTCCGGAAGGGAAAATCCAGCTTCCAGAGGCAGGGAGGGCCTGAAAACAACCATGGGGGAGGTCCCCTGAAACAGTTCAGGTGGGTGTGAAATCGGCTTGCATCAGGGAACGGAACCTTCTATGCTCAAAACCGGGAACGGTGGTTCTGACGGTGGTCGATGCTCTGGCAGGAGCAAAGACCCTCGGGTTTTCAGGCGGTCCATGCCACAGAAAACCGGACGGCTGCTGGGAATGAAGGGCGAAAGTGCTTCATCTGGCGGTCAGAACACAGCGGTTCCTGTTCTCCGGGATGACCTGGCAGTTGACCCGGAGAATTTTTTTGCTGGCTGACCGGTGGTCAAAAAGGGCTCTGGGGCCTCCTTTCTGCAAAAGCTTGCCGGGCAGACCCGGGTGGCTCCACTGGTGGATTTGAATTAATTAATACTAAGTCTTAATTAATTCGGTGTCAATGCGGGTGTGTTGTCATCTCTATCTGCTCTTGTGAAAGTGTCCATAGAAGGGGATTTTCTGGTTGTGGGGATGGCAGACCGGAGAATGCTGGTGTTGGCATGCTGCTTTTGACCACTGTCCATCACGGCTCAGAAAGGAAACCACAACCAACAGCACCACCAAGGCCTGTTCTATCGGTCGATCAAAATCAGGCTCTGGTGGTGCAGCAGATGGGTGAAGTGGGTTTCTGTGGGGTGGTCCCTGTCAGGTGCCCAGGTGACATCAAATCAAGACGTGCCCTGAATGGGTTGAAATCTTGTGGTGGGTGCTTCAATCAAACAGGGTGCGGAAGGCTTCCACCACTTCAGGGTCGAACATGCTGCCCGAGCAGCGCTCGATTTCTTGCATGGCTTCCTGATGGGGCATGGGTTTTTTGTAAGGCCGTTCTGAAACCAGGGCATCGTACACGTCCAGCACGCTGAAGATGCGGGCCAGCTTGGGGATGTCGCGGTATTTGAGCCTCAAAGGATAACCCGTTCCGTCCCACCTTTCGTGGTGATGCAACACCACTTCCAGCACATCTGCAGGCAAGGTGGGGATGTTCTTGAGCAGATCAAAACCAATTTCACTGTGTTTCTTGACCTGCTGGAATTCCTCTGGAGTCAACCTGCCGGGTTTGAGCAGGATGTGGTCCGGAATGGCCATCTTCCCGGTGTCATGCAAGTACGCTCCCCACCTGAGGGCATCCAATTCATCTGCTGACAGTCCCATTTTCATCCCGAGGCTTTGGGAGAGGTGCACCACCCGGTCGGTGTGGCCTTTGGTTTCGTAATCCCGGTACTCCAGAGCAAGCCCGAGGGTCCTGAGGGTTTCTTCGCGGGTGACGTAGAGTTCCTGCACGTGCTGGTTGCGTTCCACCGCCAGAGTGATGCGGTCCCGCATGGCGTGAATGAAATCCACTGCGGTGGCCGTGACGTAACTTTCTTGTTCCTCGTTCCCGAGGATGATCAAGCCATACAGCCGTCCCTGCTCGTTTACCGGACAGAGCACCACCTGCTCAGGGGTCATGATCATTCCGGCTTCAAAAGGCTGGATTTCTCGGGTTTCACGGTGGTAGACCATGGTGCCCCTGCGGAGTTGACGGCGGTGGTCAGATCCTCGCAAATGATGCATGTGTTCTTCAATGCGTTCATGCAGACCACTTGAGGACACATTGACCATGTGGTTGATGGTGAAGCCTTGGTCGTGGAGGTGCAGAAAGTACGCCTGATTGAAGGGCAGCACTTTCAGGGTGTAGTGGATGGCATGCTCAATGATGTCTTGCAGTGAACCGGCTTTTTCAATGTCGATGGTGAGATCCACCAACTCTCGGGTTCTCACCAAAGCTTCCACCAATTCATGGTGGGCTTGCTGGCGTTCGGTGATGTCCACAGTGGCGGTCACCATGCCCGTGAGTTGCTGTTGTTCGTCTCGCAAGAACTTGATGTGGCTTTCCACCCACACTGTGTGGCCTTTCTGATGCAGGCAACGGAGTTGTACAGTGGTGAACGCCTGATGGTTCTTGAGGGCCACCCGCAGGTGGTCCATGTACTCCTCACGGTCATCGGGGTGAACGACTTCCATGGTTTTCTCAAGCATCTCCTGGGGGGTGTATCCGAAGACATGCACGCACGAAGGGGACACGTACTGCTTGATGAAGTTGTGGTCGTAATAGCAAATCACATTCCGCATGTTCTCAGTGACGAGTTGCAGGGTGTGTTCACTCTGGCGGATGCGTTGCTCGTACTCGTCTCTCACAGTGATGTCATAAGGAATCACCATGCGGGCTGGACGGCCTTTGTACTGCATCGGGTAACTGCTGATCTCGACCATCAGCTTCCGTCCATCCCGTGTCTGGTGGATGGACACATTCCCATCTGGGACCACATAAGGCGCCTGCCGAATTTTCTGCAGGGATTGCTCAAGTTTCGCTGCTTCCTCAGGTGGACGGATGTCTTTGAGGGTCAGGTTGAGGAATTCTTCGCGGGTGTATCCATATTTGTGCTGGGCGGCCTGATTGACTTCCAGAAAGTGCAGGGTGTGCACATCGTAAATCCACATGGGGAGGGGATTGTGCTGGAAGACTTCCTCAAACACCTGATAGTTGCGCAGCAAGGATTCCTCATACATTTTCTGGGTGGTGATGTCTTTCAGGGTGATCAGACAACGGTCTACACCGGCTTCACAATCCTGAATGATTTTGGGGGCCAGGGCCAGCCACATCCTCTGGCGATTGCGGGTGTGCGCCAGAAATGAGAACTCAGCCAGAATGCCCTGTTGAAGGTTTTGCATGATGCTGCTGGCAGTGTCCGCATCGGTGATCAAGAACAGCAGTTTTTGCAGGTCACTTCCAAAATCCAGTTCGGTGTATCCAGTCTGTTTGCAAAACACTTCGTTGACGTAAATCAACCCCAGATGATCGCTGCTCCCTTCCTGGAAGCAGGTCAAGATCATGGGGTCGGGGGCCTGATCGATGATGCGCCGGAACACCATCAGGGACTGTTCCTCACAGATGTGTTCGGTGATGTCCCGGGCAAATCCCACTTCTTCGCCGTTCACATCAAAAGCTGCCCATTCCAGATGCACCACATGGCCTTTTTTGTGAAGGTAACGGTTCCGGAAACGCACGACCGTCTGACCGTTCTGTACTGCAACCCCTTTGTGCGTGGTTTTGCTGAGGTCTTCTGGGTGCACGAAGGAACGGTAATCCCGACCAATCATTTCCTCAGGTTGGTACCCGAGCAAAGTGAAACTGGACTGGTTGATGTTGGTGATGGTGTGGTTCTGGGCCACCAGGAACAATTCCGGAGCGAGGTCCAGCACTTTGGAGAGGTGGTCATTGTAACTCTTGCGGTTGGTGCGGGCCACGTGGTTTCCCCAACCAATGATCAAAGCCTGAATCAAACGGTGGGTGTGGGTGATGGCAAGCAGGTCAGGTTCTCGGGGGATTGGGCTCAGGGCATAAAGGAAGGCGGTGCAGCCATCGGTGAGTTTGAACACCGAGCAGACCAGAGTTTTCGCGTGACAAACGTGCATGAGGTTCTGTTCTGCATGGCTGAGGTGTTGGTGGTCACGTGTCCACAGAACAGCAGAAGCCTGCTGGCAGGCCTGATTGAGCAAACTGTCTTCCCGAATGTACATCAAACTCTGGAACAGCAGGGTTTCCTCTCCATCATTGAAACCGTGGTGTCCGATGGGAAGCATCCAGTGGGGGGATTCCTTTTCGGTCTGAATGAAGAGGATGGCATGGGTGGCATTCAGTGTCTGGGCGAAGAGGTGGGCGAAGGCACTTTCACTGCCGTTGGGCCATTCCATGGCGAGTTGTGCAGCTGTGGATGTGATGGTTTGGTGTAGGTTCATCAACGTCTCCGGCTTTCGGCACATGGAAAGTGCGAAGTGAATGGATTCGATGCATTGTGGGTGGATTTGAAGGGACGGTACAGGGACCTTTCCTGAATTTAACCTGAAAGTGTGAACAATTTGTAGACGTTGGATGTTCTGTTGATCTGCAATGTGAGTGATCTTTGGGTTTTCATCAACTGTAAACCCCAAAAAGACACCTTTTTGGTCCTTCATTCCCAAAATCTGAGAACAAGATGTCACATCAATTGACCGATCATCCAATGCCGTGATGGACCCACCTGCTCGGGGTGAGGTGTCCAAAAGGATGCCCAAGCAGGCACTTCACACCACCAGAAAGCAATTCAAAAACGCAAGTCTTGACGTTGGCTCTGGTGACTCTAGGATTTTGTGTGGGGTCTGTTTTTATCCCAACACCAAATCAGGCCAGCAGTCATTTTCAAGATCAAATTCCACAATCCGATTTATTTCTTCCTCAGAGATATTTTGGTGATTCATGGAAGACGACACAAAAAAGGCCGGGAACCCCCGGCCTCTTTCAATTCCATCCCCTGTATCAAGCAGGCAAAACCCGAGACACCTTCACCCTTTGCACCTGCACGCCATCCACAGCCAACACTTCCAGTTTGTGGTGAGGCAAGGCCACGGCGTCTCCGACCTGTGCAGGTCGCCCGAGTTCTTCAATCACCCATCCGCCCACCGTGGCAGCTTCGGTGTCCTGAATTTCATGGTCGGTGATGGATTCCAGTTCGCTCAAAAGCACCGTTCCACTCACGATGGCGGTGTCCTCGTCGATCTGCTGGATCTGGCTCGGGCGTTCGGTCAGGATGTCGCCCACCAGATCGCTCAGGGTCAGGATGCCCGAGGTGCCTCCAAATTCGTCCAGCACCACAGCCATGTGGGCGTGGCGTTTTTTGAGGACTTCCAATGCATCGGTCAGGTGCATGGTCTCGGGGATGCTCGGGAGGGGTCTCAGCAGCGTAGAAACGTTCAGTTGCCCTCCGGGGTGGCGGATGATGTCTTTGATGTGCAAATAGCCCAGCAACTGGTCAAGGTTGCGGTCCATGACCGGGTAACGGGAATGCTCTCCGCCCAGCAATTTGCGTTCGATGTCCTGCTTGCTGGCCCGCACCGACAGGGCTTCCACTCGGGTTCTGGGGGTCATCACCTCATGCACCTGACGCTCTCCAAATTCAAAAATGTTTTCGATGATGTGCTGGCGTTCTGCGTCCAGTTGGCCGCTTTCGGCGGTTTCCTGCACCAGATACTCCAGTTCATCGGAGGTGTAGAGGCGCTCACCGCTTCCCTCGTCTTTGATGCGCAGCAAACGCAGCAAACCAAAGGCCATTGTGTTCAGAACCCACACCAGAGGGCGGAACACAAAACCGAACACCCGGATGGGGGTGGCCACGCCGAAACTGGTCTGCTCGGGGGCTTGCAGGGCAAGGGCTTTGGGGATCATCTCGCCGAACACCACATGCATGTAGGTGATCAGGGACAGCGAGATGATGGTTCCCACCGTGTGGGATGCGGCATAACCCAGGCCTCCGTACACCTCCAGAGGCTTGTACAACCACGAAGCGATGGTTTTCTCTCCGTACATCCCGAGCCCGATGCTGGCCAAAGTGATGCCCAGTTGGCACACGGCAATGAACTGGTCTTTTCCGGTTGCCGATTTGATGGTTTTCAGGATGTATTTGGCAGGTCCGCTGCCTTGCTCAAGGGCCATCTGCACACGGGAGGCTCTGGCCCCCACAATGGCAAATTCTGCAGCCACAAAAACACCGTTCAGGGCGACCAGCACCAGAATGATCAGGATGGGAATCAGGTATTCCATCATGCCTCACCTTCCTGACGTTCACTGCTCTGGTGGATGCGAACACGGGTGACCTGTTTGCCTTCCACGGCCACCACTGTCAGGGTTACTCCGGCCACTTCAAGGGTTTCCCCTTTGACCGGAACGTGTTCCAGTTCGGACCAGACCAGTCCGCTGATGGTGTAAGCATCTTCGTCTGGGAGTTGCAGGTTCAGTTGCTGATTGACCGTGTGGATGGAGGCGTCTCCACGCACCAACATGTCTTCGCCGTCTTGCTGGAACAGGGGCTCTTGATGGTCAAATTCATCTTGCACTTCACCAAAAAGCTGCTCGATGATGTCTTCACGGGTGATCAATCCGCTCACTCCGCCGTATTCGTCGCTGAGGATGGCCATCACCTGTTTGTGTTCTTTCATTTGCTTCCACACGTCCTGCACCGACAACACGTCCGGCAGGATCAGGATTTTCTGCACCAGTTCCCCGAGCGGTTGCTGGGGGTTTTTTTGCTGGGCAAAATACAGATCTTTCACATGCACGGTGCCCAGAATGCGGTCCGGGGTGCCTTCGAACACGGGGAGGCGGGTGTGTGGGGTTTTCCTTGCCCGGTCCAGAGCACTGCTGACGGTTTGCTGCACGTTCAAAGCGTTCATGCGGACCCTCGGGACCATCACCTCACGCACGTTCATGTCGTCCAGGCTGAACACCCCTTGCAACAGGTTCCTTTCATCCCGGTCAATCAAGCCACCACGGGCACTTTCGGTGAACAGCATCTCCAGTTCCTCTGGTGAGTGAACGTGGCTGTGTCCGGTGTCGGCCTGAATGTTCAGCTTCCGCATGATGCCATAAGCCGAGCCGTTGTACAGGTGAATGAGGGGCCGAAACAGCCACAAAGAGAAGCGCATGGGGGGCAGGGTCAGGAGGGCCAATTTCTCGGGATAGCGCAAGGCCACGGTTTTGGGCAGCAACTCGCCCAGCACCACTTGCAGGGCGGTCAAAAAGACCAGCAGGATCAGGGTGGCTGTGGTGGTTGCAGCTGCCTGCTGCAAGTTCCCGAGCCGCTCAAAAAAAGGCGCAAGAATGGGTGCAAGTTGTGCCTGTCCGTAAGCACCCACAATCAGGCTGGACAGGGTGATGCCCACCTGGCAGGCCGCCACATACTCGTCCAGGTTTTTTCGGTCAGAAAGGATGCTTTGCAGTTTTTTCGCACTGGCATTGCCAGCTTCAATCATCTCTTGCAATCTGGACCGTCTGGCGCTGACGGTGGCAAATTCTGCCGCCACATACAGGGCGTTGGCCAGCACCATCAACATGATCACCGTCAAGGGGAGAACTGCGCCCACTCACACCACCCCCTTTGCGTCTGTGCGCACCATGATGGAGGTGGTGTAAGGCCTATGGGGAGGGTCTTCAGGTTCTCGGAAAATGTGTTTCATTCTGGTTCAGCAGTATAGGGCATAAATACATGGTGCTGCATCACCAAGCATACATTCTTCTTCTCATGGATTTCTTAATTTTGGCAGATGTCTTCATCTGGGTTTTAACTTTCTCTGGCGAGGCGGAGGCTTTCCCTTTTCTGAATCGCGTTCAGGTCAATTGATTTGGGACAGAAGGCAGAAGGCAGAAGGCAGAAGGCAGAAGGCAGAAGGCAGAAG
>NZ_JQKG01000016.1:0-33171 GCF_000745915.1 Deinococcus misasensis DSM 22328 | reverse complement strand
CAGAAGGCAGAAGGCAGAAGGCAGAAGGCAGAAGGCAGAAGGCAGAAGATTGTTGTCCCGCTCGTAGGGGCGAGGCATGCCTCGCCCAATGTCAACCATTTCCAACACCTTGACAGGTCAGGTCCAAAACCTGCCAGAGAACCTTGACCCTGGTTCAACTTTGAACCGTTACAATGAAAAGCATGCTGTCAGGCACCAACCTCGAACACGCCCGCCTCCACAACCGCCGGGTGGTGCTGGAAGCCATTCGCCTTCACGCCCCCATCTCCAGAGCAGATGTGGCCCGCAAAACCGGGCTCACCCTGCAAGCCGTTTCCAACATCGTCACTGAACTCACCGAACTGGGGATTGTGCAGGCCCTCGGGAAAAAGCATGGTGGGAGGGGTCAACCTCCTGTCGAACTGCAACTGGACCCCAATGGTGCGTATTCCATTGGCCTGCATCTGGACCGCGACCATGTGATGGGCCTGATCATGGACCTGCAAGGCAAAGTCCGGCACAAGGTGGTCCATGAAATCAAATTCCCTCAACCAGAGCCCACCTTGAGGCTGCTCACTGAGATGGTCCAGCAATTCAGGACCGCAGAGGGCATCCGACCAGAGCGCATCTGGGGGGTGGGGGTGGCCCTGCCCGGTCCTGTGGACGCAGATCGGGGTTTGTTGCTCTCTCCTGCAAACTTTCCGGGCTGGGACGGGTTCGCTTTTCGCGAGGAGCTTGGCAAGCATTTTCAATTGCCCCTCTTCCTTGAAAACGATGCCACATCAGCAGCCATTGGAGAGCGCTGGTACGGGGCCGGACGGGAGCATCAGGACTTTTTCTACATCTATTTTGGGGTGGGCATTGGCGGTGGGATGCTGCTGGCCAATCAACCTTATGGGGGTGGATGGGGCAACACCGGAGAAATCGGGCACATTCCTGTCGAATTGGACGGCTTGCCTTGCAGTTGTGGGGGCAAAGGTTGCCTTGAACGCTATGCCGGGCTCGGGGTCCTGTACGACATGCTGGAACAAGAAGGCATCACCATCACCCATCCCGGTGAACTGCAAGCCCTCCACCAGCAAAACCATCCTGCCCTTCAAAAGTGGCTGAAACAGGCCGGGCAATACCTTGCCATGGGCATCGTGACCCTCGAAAACCTGATGAATCCAGAGGTGGTCTTTCTGGGAGGACGTCTTCCTGATGTGGTGCTGGAAAGCCTCTTGCAGGAAATCCGTGTGCACACAGAGCAACGTCGCATGACCGGAATGGTGCGTCACTCTGAACTCAAACAGGCAGCCCTGTCTTTCGAGGCCGCCTGTTATGGTGCAGCAAGTTTGCCGTTGTTCTCTGGGGTGTCTCCGACCACTGGAGTGTTGTTCAAGGGAGGACAGTGACAGTGCTGTGGGCTTTTTTGGGTTGATCTGGACTTTGAAGGACATCCACAAACCATGAATCCAGCATGAAAACCCCATGAGGATTGATGGTATGGTGTTGCCTGTATGAAATTGGCACAAAAAATCTCTGTATTGTTGTTTCTGAGTGTTCCCGCCCTGACCGCCCATGCACAAACCCACCAACTGGTGAAAACCAGAACGCTGGGTGAGGGGCGGCTTTCGTTTGTTTCCAACAGCCCGAGTGGAAAATACATGGTGCTCAGCACCTCCAAGGGCCTTCGTTTGGTGGAAAGCAGCACCGGAAACGTCAAATTGGAACTGGAAAACAACGAAGATGACGAGTACACCCCCATGGTGTTTGACTCCACCGAAAGCCATCTCGGGTTGTGTGTGGCCAGCACTTGCAGCATTTTGGATTTGCAAACCGGCAAAACATTGCAATCGGTGGAGATGGAAGAAGAACCCGAGGCAGTGGGTTTTCTCAATGGTGAACTGGTCTTGCAGGGTTATGAATCTTTCCAGTTCATGGATGTGGAAACCGGTGAATTGGCCGAATCTGAAAACGAAGATGGTCTGGAAGTGGTGCGCTTCTGTGATGACCGGGGCTTTCTGGAATCTGAAGGCACCCTTTACCACCTGAAAGACGATGAACTGGTGCCTCTGGATCTGCCTGTTTCGGCTGCAGCGGTCTACACCGATGAAACCTGTACTTTTGTCAGTTACCTGATGGAAGATGGGGTGCATCAATTGAACGTTCTCACCAATGAAGACACCCCGTTTCCCCTGCCCGTGGCAGGCCTGAAAGCAGATGCAGTGCTGGACCTCAACCCGAGCCATCTGGCCTATGTGCAACAGGGCGTTGTGTACCTGCATGATCTGGCTGCAGGCACCTCCATCAAATTGCCTTTTGATCGGGGTTACATTTCCCTGAATGCCAACACGGTTTACAACTTTGGTCCCACTTTCATGACGGTGCTGGACCTGCAGGGCAAAAGCATGTGGAAAAAAGATTTCACGCCGAGCATTTTCTCCTTGCTGCTTGATGGTCAAACCCTCTGGATGGACACCAATGAGTATGGTGCACATGCCTTGTCCAGCATGAACCTCAGCACCGGTGCCCTGACCAAACATCTGGAGCTGCAAAAACAGGCTGCTTTTCTGCTCTCCAAAGTGGGCAATGACCTGTTCCTGACCAGTGCACAGGTGTCCAGATACAGCCCCAAAACCGGCAAAGTGGTGAAGTTACCTCAAAAAGTTTCGCTGTCTTTTGATGCTCCTCCTGTGTATTCCAAAGCCGCGCAGGGCAAGTTTTACTTCCGCGCTGACAAAGGCATGATGGTGCAATTTGATCCAGCCACCAGCAAGAGTGTGGTGATGGGCAAGCAGGCCATGAAAGGTCTGGCGGTGTCCAGCAAAGCCACTTATGCTTTTGATGGCAAAGGCATCGTTTACCAGTACAACCCCAAGAAAAACACCTTTGACAAAACCAACATCACCATTCCTGCCAAAGACGTGTACGACCTTGTGCATGACGTGAAAAACAACCGCCTGTATGCGGTGGCCAACAACACCCGAAAACTCTTTGTTTACGATTTCAAGACCCGCAAGTGGGGCAATGTCCTGACAGGCACACAAGCCTCCACCCTCACCTTGAGCCCCACAGGTCAGTTTCTGGTGCTCAAGGGACAAACCGAAGCGCAACTCTGGAACACGGCCAAACTCACGGCTGCCACAAACGTTGTGAAGGCTTACGGGCTTTCCGGTGTGGAACTCAACAGCAAGGAAGACACCCTGTACATTTCCCATCAGGAGGGCTTTGTGGACGTGTACACCCTCAAAAAGAAGTGATTTGATCCTCTGGAAACAAAAACACCCACAGGTTTTGTGGGTGTTTTTGTATTGCAATTCAAATGGAAGCCTGCATGACCTGCAAAAAGGCTTCCACCACTTCAGGATCAAACATGCTTCCAGAGCACCTCTGGATCTCCTGCGCTGCGGCTTCCTGCGTGAATGGCTCCTTGTAGGGCCGTTTGGACACCAGAGCGTCATACACGTCTGCAACAGTGAAAATCCGGGCCAGTCTGGGAATGTCGCGGTATTTCAGGCGCAGGGGGTACCCGCTGCCATCCCACTTTTCGTGGTGGTGCAAGACCACCTCTAAAGTTTCGATGGGCAAATTCGGGATGTTTTTCAGCATGGCGTAACCGATTTCGCTGTGCCGCTGGATTTGCCGGAACTCCTCTGGGGTGAGCTTTCCGGGCTTCAGGAGAATGTGGTCCGGGATGGCAATTTTTCCGGTGTCGTGCAGGTAAGCGCCCCATTTCAGGGCATTCATTTCTTTTTCCGTGAGGCCCAGTTGTGCTCCCAGTTTCAGCGAGAGGTCCACCACCCGGTCCGTGTGGCCTTTGGTCTCGTAATCCCGGTACTCCAGAGCCATCCCGAGGGTGCGCAGGGTCTCCTCACGGCTGAGGGTGAGTTGTTCGATCAGGGTGCTGCGTTCCAGCGCATGCGAAATGCGGTCTTTGACGGCCTCCAGAATGTGAATGATGCGCTCATTGAAGTTCAGCACATCTTCGTTGGCCCCGAGCACCATCAATCCCATCAGCTTGCCGTTCAGGAGCACTGGGACCAGCAACAGCAGATGTGAAGGCAGCATGCGGGTGGGCTGGTAGGCTTTCAAAGCCCCGGTCAGTGCATTGAACAACCAGAGGGTGTGTCCCAGCAGATGCGTCGGGTTTCTCAGGTGGGTTTTCAGGCTGTCTTGCAGGAGGTTCAGGGGCAATTTGCGTTCGCCCATTTCGTGAACGGTCCAGAGTTGCTCGCGTTGCACCTCCAGATACCAACTGCTGGACAGGCCCAGCACGGTGTTGAAGTGCTGCATGGCGCACTCGATCACCTCACGGGGATGAACCGCTTTCTCCAGGCTCTGGGCCAGTTGCACCACCTGCTGGGCGGTGCGGGCGGCCTCCAGCAGGTCCTGACGGGCATCGAGTTGCTCGGTGACATCTTCCACCATCACCATCTGTGCGGGGTGACCGTGGTAGGTCAGGCGGTGGCGGTAAATCAGCACTTTCAGGCGCACCCCGTCGCGGGTGATGTGGTGCCAGATGTCATCGGCAGGGATCAGGTCCTCGGGGTGTTGCCGGATGTTGTGCATCACTTTTTCACGTTCGGAAGGAGGACGGATGTCCAGCAGGTTCATGCTCAAAAATTCTTCACGGCTGTAGCCATACTTGTACAGGGCGGCCTGATTGACGTCCAGAAACTGCAAGCTCTGCTCATCAAAGATGTACATGGGTTGCGGATTGGTCTGAAAGAGTTGCTGGAATGCCCCTTCCATTTGCACCGTCTGGGTGACGTTGCGTCCACGCACCTGCACCTCTTGGCCCACCGTTTTCCAGCTCCAGGAGATGTGCAGCACCTGACCATTCTGGTGCATGCAACGGTTCTGGAACATGAAACCCTCCCCCTCAGAAGAGAGCAGTTCAGCGGCTTTCAGGGTGGCTGCAAGGTCGTCCGGGTGCACCAGCAGTGTGTAGTCCTGCCCGATGAGTTCTTCCCGCGTGTACCCGAGCAACTGCAAGCAGGCATCGTTGACCTGTACGATTTTTTCTCCATGGGCGGTCAGGAGGAGGTCTTCGCTGGAGGGCATCACCAGCACGCCTTTGGATTCGGTCGCACTCGGGGTTTGCAGCAGCAACTGGCGTTGCAACCCGAGGGTCAGGGCATGGACCACCTCTGCGGCTTTCTGCAGTTCTTGAAAATCAGGGTGATAACCACTGCTGGACGCTGCATAAATCAGGCCCAGAGGTTGGTGGGTGAAGGGCAGGGCACAGCAGTACAGGGCGCCCATTTCGCAAGCCCCCATCAGTTGTTGCTCATGCACACCCAGTTCAGACACCTGCTCGGTCCAAGTGAGGGTGAGCGTCCGGGCGGCCAGCTTTCCCAGTTTGTCCTCTTCCATGTTCAGGCGGGTGCGCTGGACCAGCATTTTTTCCTCATGGGTGAGCCCGAAAGTGCCCACAGGCATCAGGTGTCCTGCGCTGAGGTGCGGGTCAGGCACCCAGATGGCGGCTTTGCTGCAATGCAAAGCCCGGGCGAACATCTCAGCGAAACTGTCTTCGGATTGGTTGGGCCAGTCAAGGGCCAATTCTAAGGCGGTGGAAAGGTGGGGAAGCACCATTTGCATGGCCATGGTTGTCTCCTCAATGGTGGTTTTTGCTGGACGTGCAGCACATCTGTGGCAAAGAGGAAGGGGATGTGCTTCCATGGTACTCCACAGTTCAATGCACAGGATACTTGGCATTCATGGACCAAGTGTGACTCTTTTCTCAAGGTCAAAACACAAACAAGCCCTTGTTTTCATCTATAATGCAGTTGCGCAAATGAGTTTGGCGGATCTTCTCTGGCGCAATTCAGAATCACTTCTCGCTGTCAACTGTCTACCGTAAACTGTGAACTTTTCCGAACGAAGACCTGAAAGCACACCGTCTCCTGTGATCTACAATCAGCAATGTGATTTTGTTTTGACACACCTGACGAAATGTCAGCAAATGACATTCATGTTTTTGAACATGTATTGTGCTCCTGTATGATGAATCCATGCACACCATCTTGTTGATTGAAGACGACCCCCTGAGCCGTGAAGTCCTGCACGAGTTGCTGGACCTCTCGGGCTATGGTGTGCGGGTGGCGGAAACGGCAGAAGCCGCCCTCGGACAGATTGAGGGCTCTGATCTGGTGATTGCAGATGTGATGTTGCCCGGCATGTCCGGCCTGGAATTCACCCGCTTGTTGCGTGAAACCCACCCCGAGTTGCCGGTTCTCATGCTGTCTGCTCTGGCCCGCCACACGGATCAATCTGCAGGCATGGGGAGTGGGGCCACCCTCTACATGACCAAACCTTACGACGTGCATGAACTGCTGCGCCAGATCGAAAAGTTGCTCAAACGCGCTTGAAATCCAGCTTCAAAAAGACCTCGACCACCTCGGGGTCAAACATGCTGCCCGAGCAGCTCTGGATCTCCTGCAGGGCCGCCTCATGCGCAAAGGGCTCTTTGTAAGGCCGTTTGGACACCAGAGCGTCGTACACATCCACCACAGTGAAGATCCGGGCCAGATAGGGAATGTCGTGCTTCTGAAGGTTTTTGGGGTATCCGCTGCCATCCCATTTTTCATGGTGGTGCAGAACCACCTCTAAAGTTTCAGTGGGCAGGTTCGGGATGTTTTTCAGCATGTCAAACCCGATTTCGCTGTGTTTTTTCACCTGTTCGAATTCTTCTCGGGTGAGTTTGGCAGGCTTGAGCAGAATGTGGTCCGGGATGGCAATTTTGCCAGTGTCGTGCAGGTAAGCGCCCCACCTCAGGGCGTCCATTTCTTTTGCATTGAGGCCCAGTCGTTCTCCGAGTTTGAGTGAGAGGTCCACCACCCGGTCGGTGTGGCCTTTGGTTTCGTAATCGCGGTACTCCAGAGCCATCCCGAGGGTGCGCAAAGTCTCCTCACGGCTTTCTGAAATCTGTTCCAGATGGAGCATGCGTTCTGACACATGGCTGGCCCGGTCCCGAATGGCGTTCAGCAACTCCAGGGTGTGGTGCTGGATGTGAAAGGTCTGGTTGAATCCCAACACCAGCGTTCCATACAGGTTTTCGTTCAAAAGCACGGGAAGCACCAGCACATCATGGGGATGCAAAGCCTCCTGCAAAGCGCATGGGCGGAACCACCGTTCGATGGTGCTGTAAACCATCGGGTTGCCTTGCAAAACCTCCTGAAAAGGCTGATTTTGCAGGTGGTCGATGTGTTCTTTGAGCATTTCGGTAAAGGTTTTGCCTTGCAGACGGGTGGGGTGTTTGATTTCATAACCCTGACCACGGAAACGCACAAACAAACCGTAATCGAAGGGCAGGCAGTCCAGCCTCTGGGTCAGCACCACGTCCATCACGCCGGTCAGGTCGGCGGCGTGCTCCAATTCGGCAGTCAGGCGCACCATCTGGCGGGTTTGTTCCAGCGCGTTGCTGAGTTCCTGTTGGGTGACCCGCTGTTCGGTGATGTCAATGCTGGAGGCCACAAACCCCGAGTAATGGCCTTGCAGGTCATGGAGCAAACTGAATGAGGTGCTCATCCAGCGCCAGCTTCCATTGCGGTGTTTCAAACGGTGTTCGGCCTGAAAGCTGTCTTTGTGGGACACCACCGCTTCCCAGAGCTGTTGTTTGAGCAGTTCGGTGTCTGCTGGGTGACAGACATCCCAACCCAGAGCCATCAACTCAGGTCCGTTGTGTCCAAGGATGTCTTCGCAACTGGGCGAAAAAGACAGGGGCTCATTGCGGGCATTGAACATGGCAATCAGGGACAGAGAATTGTTGGCAATGCGCTGCAAAACATGCTCGGCCCGTCTGAGGTGATCCTCTGGCAGGGGTTTGGAGGTCTGGGTCACCATCACCAGTACCGTTTCTTCCTGATTGAACAGCAACGGCACCTGAACGTTTTCCGTGTTCGGCAGGTCGTTGTTGGTCCCTTGCAACATCTGTTCGAGGCTGCAGCCAAACCATTTCAGGGCTGCACCATTGGCCTGCAAAATGCGCTGGTCTTCCATCCGGTAAATCCACATGGGATGCTGGGACTGCTGAAAAATCAAGCCCGAGGCTTGCCTGCTGCGTTCGATGGCCTGCTGCTGCAACGTTTGAAAGGTCACGTCTTTGAAGGTGAGGAGCCACAGGTCGTCAGGCAAGATTTGACCCTGCGCCTGCACCCAGAGCGGATTCCCCAGCACGCAATGGGCTGTGAATGTGGTCTGAAAGGCTTCACCCTGAGCCAATTTTTTCAGCAAACGGTCGGGCTTGTGGTCGCAAACCACTGCCAGAAATTCGAGCAGGGTTTTGGATGGACCAGCACGGTTTCCACCAAAGCCCTGTGCTGCAGGATTCATGTACCTGAGGTGGAGTTCATTTCTCACCGGATCACAAAGCAACACGGGATCTGGCAAGTGCTCCAGCATGGTTTGAAACAGCTCTGGTGTGGAGGGTGGAAGGCTCAAAGCAGTCTGGGGATGCACATGGGCTTGCAACGCCATCAAGATCCGCTGGACTTTTTTGAGGGTGAATCCATCTGTCCGAAAAGCATCTGGGCTGGACACGAACACGGCACCTGATTGCAGATGCACCGCTGCCAGCAAGTGTCCTGACCTTTGCAAAGGATGCCCTGTACCCGGTTGAATCCTGAATTCCAGAGGTGGGGCGGGCTCTGGAAACGGCACCCAGTCCATAGGTGGGTTGTGGTTTTGTCCGACTGCACACACGATGCTCAAGGAGGCAACCTGAGCCTCTTGAACACACAACCACGCAGCAGTGCCATTCAGGGCCTGCATCAGCCGCTTCAAGAGCAACAACATGTGTTCTTTTGGAGCAGGGGTCTGAAACAAAGCAGGGGTCATCTCGGGTTGGGGAATCATTTGGGCCTCTTGGGCGAATCTTGATGGGGAAGGGGAAAACCCATCACTTTAGGGGATGATCTGAAGGGCCATGGACAGCTTGGGCCTGGCAGAAAAATGGAGACAAATGGCCCCCAGAGCAGCTTGAGTGCATTTTCCACAAAAAGTGTGGCGCAACTGTGACCTGTTCTCAAAAAATGTGTGTTGCAGTGCAGTTTTGAAGACCAAACAGGGTCACATTTGCTGAACACATCCTGTTTATCTTGAATGCAGAGCGTCCTGTTTTCACCTCTTCCGAGCCTTTCCCTGTAGAGGAGACCCATGAATCACCTGTCCCCACCCCTGACCTTGCCTTTCAAAATGCTGCAACACGCCCCCCATGGTTTGATCTGGATTCATGCCGACGGACGATGTCAGGCGAATCTGGCCTTGCAAAGCATGTTGGGTTGTCCAGAGCATTTCTGCATTGAAGACCTGAGCATGCAGGGTCCACCAGAGGCTTTGCTGCAAGAAAACCTGCGTTGCACCGACCAGTGGGCTTACCAGCAGAATCCAGCCCTGCAGGTGCAACTGACCTGCACCTCGGCAGAAACCCCAGATGGCCCCCTGTTGCAAGCGTGGGTGGAAGACCTGACCCGCCAGAGCACCGCAGAGCAGGTGCTTTTGGAAACCCAGAAAATCAATGAGATTGTTGCAGACATCTCCACCCAACTGATTTATTCTCAGCAGGACAGCATCGACGAATTGATCGAGCAGGGCCTCGGGCGTCTGGGCACCATCACGCAGGTGGACCGGGTGTACGTGTTTTTGTTTGACCCTCAAGAACTCAGCATGTCCAACACCCACGAGTGGGCTGCAGAAGGGGTCACCCTCGAAAAAGAAAACCTGCAACACCTCCCTCTGGACCTGTTCCCATGGTGGATGGAGAAACTCGGGCGTGAGGAGGTCATCAATGTGACCCACGTGCGTGACCTTCCCCCAGAGGCCAGTGCAGAGAAGGAAATTCTGGAAATGCAAGCCATTCAGTCGGTGCTGGTGATTCCGCTGATTCTGCACGGTGAATTGCTGGGCTTCATGGGCTTCGATGCTGTGCAAATCGCCAGAAGCTGGCCTTCCCAGACGGTGGCAGTGTTGCAACTGTATGGTCAGGCGGTCACCCACGCCCTGTCGCGCATCCGACAGGAAAAAATCATTGAACGCCACCACCAACTGCTCAGTTCTCTGTTCTCGGCCTCGCCAGACATGGTGATGATGATGGATTTCTCTGGGGACCAACCCACCTTGCAACTGGTCAGTCCCAGCGTGCAGGGTGTCCTCGGGTACCGTCCGGATGTGCTCAGCGGAATGCCTTACGACCAGATGCTGGACCTGATTCACCCAGAGGACCGGGTTTCGCTGGATGAGTTTCAGGACCTGTTGCTGCTGCAGCAACTGCGCAAAGGCCGTCTGCGCATTCGCTCCAGAGGGGGAGAGTACATCCCCTGCGAGGTGCACCTCAACCTGATGCAAAACGGCGAGAAGCCCTCGGGTATGGTGGCCATTGTGCGGGACATCCGCTCTCAAATCGCGCAGGAGACCCTCCTCAAGGAGAGCCTGCAACGTGCCGAGAAAGCCAGTCAGGCCAAGAGCCAGTTTCTGTCCCGCATGAGCCACGAACTGCGCACCCCCATGAATGCCATTCTGGCTTCGTCGCAAATCTTGCAGCTCAGGGGATTGCAAGACAGTCAGGCCAGAGGGGTGCAGCGCATCCTGACCGCCGGAAACCACCTGCTCACCCTGATCGATGACATTCTGGACATTTCCAGAATCGAGAGCGGTCAACTTGCTGTGCAACTGGAACCCACACAGGTCAATCCGGTGATTGAACAGGCTCTGGAAATGGTGCGCAGTCAGGCCGCCGAAGCTGGCATCACCCTTGAGTCAGACCTGCAAGCCCGTGAAGAAGCGGTTGCCGATCCGGGACGCCTGCAACAGGTGATGCTGAACCTGCTGTCCAATGGCATCAAATACAACACCTCTGGTGGCCGTGTGACCGTGTATTCCCGCTCCAATGGGGTTTCGGTGCGAATCGGCGTGAAAGACACGGGACTGGGCATTGACCGTGAGGATTTTGAAAAAGTCTTTGCCCCGTTTGCAAGATTTGGGCCTTACAAGGACACTGCCCCCGGAACAGGCATTGGTCTGGCCCTGTGCAAAACGCTGGTGGACAGCATGCAAGGTACCCTCTCATTCCAGAGCCAGGTGGGGGAGGGGTCACACTTTCATCTGGATTTGCCTCTGGCTGCAGGGCATGTTTTTGAAGAGGCCTCCAGCGTCTGAGTAAAGCTTGTATGTCACCCTGAAAAGAGGCGTCTCATGACGCCTCTTTTGGCTGTTTTGAAGGTGGCATCAAAGCCAAAAAGGTTGTGCCATTTCGTTGGACTGGGTTCAACTGTATACTTCACAGTGACATATTGTTTACAGACCTGACAAACAGAATTTTCTGACCCGAATCTTGAATTCAGCCTGAAAACCGCAACATTTCCTGCGTTTTTGTTGAGGTTCTGTTGCTAAAATGTGGCAAATGTCACAGGATTTCAGGGCCAAAGTTTCTGGACTTCTTAAGAAAATTGAAGTAAGTTTAAAAAACATGAATCAGGCCTGACAGCCTCAAAGGATACTCCTCTGAGGGCCTCACCCCATTGCCTGAAACAGGAGATTGACCGTGCAAGAAGTCACCCCCAAACCAGAGACCACCCAAACCGGACCAGAGGCATCCCCTCGCCCTGTCTGCTACCAACCTCCACGCCTCATCAAGCAGGGACAGTGGCAAGCCGTCACCATGCTGAGCAGCATGGACATTGGACTCCAATAATCCATGAAAGGTCACATGAAACCACCCATGAAACAACACCTTCTTTTGCTGACAGCCCTGCTGGTGGGATGCAACACCCTCAGTCGCACCCCCACCCCTCCCTCTGTGCAACCCACCAACCTCTATGAGGTGGAATTCACCCGGGTGAGCGACAAAAACCCCGAAGCCAGAGTGCTCTCTGTGCCTGCACTCAAAGGGGAAGTCCAGAAGCAAGTGCTGAATGAAATCAACTCTGGCCTGAGTTTCAGCAAACTGTCCACCCAGACGTTCACGGTGGAAAGCCAGAACAAACGCTATGTGCAGGCCACCTTCAAGGTCACCAACAACACCGGGCGCACCCTGAACGGACTGACTTTCATCCCTGTCAACACAGATGACACAGACGGCAATGCTGGCAACAACGCCACTGCTCCCACCGTTGGCAGCACCCCATTCAAAGCCGTCACCTACTTTGACAAGACGGATGCCTCCAGCAAAGCCTCCAGTTTGACCCCCGGCAATGCCCAGATTTACCGTCCTTCCACCGACACCACGGAAAACGACACCGATGCCAGCCCTTTCCGCACGGGCATCGACACCAGTGCTCTGGACATTCAGCCTCCTGCAGGCCTCTCCATTGGCGATGTCAAAACCTACGGATGGGAGGTGACTGGAAACCTCGCTGACGGGGCCACGGGCATCGTGACTTTCTCGGTCAGCTTTGACATGGCTGCAGATTCCCGTCAGGACCCTTACGGTTTCAACCTGCTGGTGGCTTTCGCCGATGATCCCGATGAAACCGGCATCACCCGCATTGCCTCCATTCAGGGCAACGGCACCGCCAGCCCTCTGGTCGGGCAAACCGTCACCATCGATGGGGTGGTCACCGCCGACTTCCAGAGCAGCACCGAACTCAAGGGCTTCTTTGTGCAGGAGGAAACCAGCCAGCAAGACGCTGATCCTGCCACCTCAGAAGGCATTTTTGTTTCTTGTGACACCACCTGCTTTGATGTGGCGGTGGGGAACCGGGTCCGGGTGACCGGGACCGTGGTGGAAAATTTCAACCAGACCCAGCTGGGCACCGTCACCTCCGTGGTGAAAATGAGCAACAATGCTGCCCTGCCTGCCCCCGTCACGGTCACCCTGCCCATTGACGATGTGGCCAATTGGGAACGCCTTGAAGGCATGCGCCTGAGTGTCAGTGGCGTGGTCACCGACAACTACCTGCTCGGGCGTGGAGGCAGCGTTCGCATTGCCGACGCCAAAATCTGGAACTTCACCCAGACCAACACCCCGGACGCCACCGCCTACAGCAACTTCCTGAGCGAATTTGCCCGCCGCACCCTCACCATCGATGACGGAAAACTGGCCCAGAACGTGGATCCCGTGTTTGGACGCGACGGACTGGCGCTCTCTGCCAGCAACACCCTGCGTGGCGGAGACACCGCCGTGGTGACCGGCGTGCTCGGGTATGGCTTTGACGGTTGGAGCGGCTCTGCCGACCGTTACCGTGTGCACGCCACCCAGTCCAGCTTCACCGGCGCAGCCCGTCCTGCCGCACCTGCCGAAGTGGGAGGCACCCTCAAAGTGGCCGCCATGAACGTGCTGAATTTCTTCAACGGCAACGGCTCTGGTGCAGGATTCCCCACCTCCAGAGGGGCCAACACCTTCGCTGAATTTGAGAAGCAACGCGACAAGATCGTGGAAGCCCTGATTGGTCTGGACGCCGATGTGATTGGCCTTCTGGAAATCGAAAACGACTACGATCAGGCCATTCCGGCCATCCAGACCCTGATTGACGCCATCAACAGCCACCCGAATGTGCAGGGCACCTACGCTTTCGTGAACCCGGTCAGCAAAGTGGGCACGGATGAAATCTCAGTGGGCATGATCTACCGCAGCAACAAAGTGACCCCCGTTGGAAACTTCGCTGTGCTGGACAGCAGCTTTGATCCCCTTTACATCGACACCCGCAACCGCCCCACCTGGGCACGCACCTTCCGTGACAACAGCACCGGAGGGGTGTTCACTGCGGTGATGGCCCACCTGAAATCCAAAGGCTCTTCCTGTGGTGCCGGAGACGACGACACCACCACCGGACAGGGCAACTGCAACAAAACCCGCACCGATGCCGCCACCGTGCTGATGGACTGGCTGGCCACCAACCCCACCGGCGTTGCCGACAGCGATTACATCCTGATGGGCGACCTGAACAGCTACCGCATGGAAGACCCCATTCAGGCCATCCTGAAAGGGGCAGACAACACCCTCAGCACCAGCGACGACTTCGTGAACCTGTTCAGTGCATCCTCTTACAGCTACCAGTTCGATGGACAGTGGGGCAGTCTGGACCACGGCATTGCCTCTGGCAGCCTCGCCAGTCAGGTCACAGGCGAAGCCAAATGGAACATCAACAGCGATGAACCCACCGTGCTGGATTACAACACCGAATTCAAATCGGCCAGCCAGATCAGCAACTTCTACGCCAAAACCCCCTACCGTTCCAGCGACCACGATCCCCTCAAAGTGGGTCTGAACCTGACCGCAGACACCGCTCCAGCCTCCAGCATTGACGTGCGGGTCTCGGGCAACCTGGAACTGAACGACGGTCAAAACGGCACCGTGCGGGTGGGCAGCCTCGGCTCCAATTACACGGGCGATGTGACCCTTTCCGCCAGCATCACAGGCGGCACCGGAATCACCGTGACCTTCCCAGAGGGCAATACCGTGAATGCCTCGGGCAGCAAAGCCGTGAAAGTGGATGTCCCTGCAAGCACCACTGCAGGCACCTACACCGTCACCGTGACCGCAACGGGCTCTGGCGGTGAAACCGACACCGTCACCTTCACTGTGAAAGTCACGGCTGCTGTGGTGGTCGGTCCCCAGCCCTGGATCAACGAAATCCACTACGACAATGCCAGCACCGATGTGGGCGAGGCCATCGAAGTGGTGGTGCCAGATGCCTACACCTCCACCGATCTGAAAGTGGTCCTGTACAACGGTGGAGACGGCAAAGCTTACGGTACCCCCACTGCCCCCACATTTGTGAAATCGGTGGGTGCCTACAAAATTTACACGGTGACTTACCCCTCCAACGGCATCCAGAACGGTGCCCCAGATGGTGTGGCCCTGTGTGATGGCAGCACGGTGGTGCAATTCCTGTCCTACGAAGGTGCCTTCAAAGCGGTGGATGGCTGTGCCATCAACGTCAACAGCACCAACATCGGAGTGAGCGAAGCCGGAACCGAAGCTGCAGGCCAATCCTTGCAACTCTCTGGAGCAGGAAGCAAATACAGTGATTTCACCTGGAACGCTCCTGCCACCGCCACTTTTGGCGATGTGAACACCGGACAGACCCTGCAGTAATCCCCAGACAAAAAGACCCTCCCACAAAAAGACCCTCCAGAGTGCTCTGGAGGGTCTTTGCTTTGATTGGACTCAGGTGGCAGCGGGTTTCTCTGGACGGACCATCAGTCGCAGCACGATGGGGGCCACCAGAGTGGTCACCAGCACCATCAGGATCACCTCTGCAAAGGCCACCTTGTTGATGACCCCGTAAGACAGACCGATTCCAGCCACGATCAAGCCGACTTCACCGCGTGGAACCATGCCCATGCCGACCAGCCATGCATCTTTTTTGCCTTGCGAGAGTGCCCCGAGGTATCCACCCAGCAGTTTGGTGGCCACGGCAATGATGGACAGGATGCCCCCATTGATCAGGACGGTGCTGTTGGCCAGCAAGCCAATTTCCAGTTTGACCCCGACCATGGCAAAAAACACCGGGGCAAGGAAGTCTTCAAGGGCATGCACTTTGCTCTCGAAGTCCTCTTCGTCTTTGACTTCTGCCAGCACCATTCCGGCCAGAAATGCCCCGATGATGGGGGCCAGTCCAGCCAGAGAAGACAGTGCAGCAATGCCCAGTCCGGCCACCACGGCCATGCCAAAGCTGTTTGCAAGGGGCAGGTTCTTCAGGCGAGGTTGGAACTTTCTCAAGAGGGGAATCCCGACTGCAAGCACCACCACCACAAACCCGATGCTGATCCCGAGGGTGGTCAGAACACCCATCACAGACAGTTCTGCACCCTGACTGAGGCCAGAGACCACCGCCAGAATGGTGAGGCCCAGAATGTCATCGATCACCGCTGCACCCAGAATGATCTGGGCAAAACGTCGGTCCAGCACCCCGAGTTCTTGCAGCACCTTGGCAGTGATGCCCACGCTGGTGGCGACCAGTGTGGTGGCAATGAACAGGCTTTCAATGCTGGTGTAGCCCCCTTGCACCCCAAAAAAGTAACCCCCAATCATGGGCAGGGCGATGCCCAGCACGGCCACCAGAAGGGCCTCTTTCCCCACATTCAGCAGGTCCTTGAAGCGGGTTTCCAGGCCCACCATGAACATCAGGAAAATGGCTCCGATTTCCGCAAGGGCCTGCAGGGTCAGGCTCTCATTGACCACCCCGAGCAAACTGGGACCGACCACCACGCCCGCGACCACCTGACCGACCACTCTGGGCAGGCCCAGTTTGGCAAAAAGCCAGCTTCCGACCTGTGCAGCCAGCACCAGATAAAACAACTGGATCAGGATCACGCCCACATCGGCAGAACCTGCGGCCAGTGCAGTGTTGCTCAGCAGGGCTGCCAGAGCCAGAGAAAACGGATGCCTGAAATTGAGGGTGAACTTTTGCATCATGTGCTCCTTTCACATCAAAAAAGGGAGACTGAAATCGATCAGTCTCCGCCATGCCCACGTCTGGAGGTGGGTCTCCTGCACTTCGGTGCAAATTTGTCCCCTTCAGAATAAGGGTTTTCGCCAGAGGACTCAAGCCAGCAGCACCCAATTCACAGGGTCACCGCAAAGTCCTGCTTTTGGCATGTCATCGGAAAGAGCGGTCAGTGTTCAGCCATCAGCGTTCAGCAAAAAGATTGCCCAGAGGCTTTTGCTTAAGGCTACAGCAAGACCAAAATGAAAACCCCACTCGGATTTTAAGCTCAAAAAGCAGTAAGTAAACTTTCCATCTGACGGACGGCTGATGGCTCTTTGTGTTTGCATGGCCCAACCGTGAGTGCTGACCCAATTTATTCACTGCTGGAAACTGCAAAGGTCAAGCCTGTTTCAAGTCTTTGGAGGGCTTTTGTTCTGTGCTCTGGGTGGCAAACTTCAGTCCGACCAGCACGGCAATCAAAAGCATGAGCAGCACCATGCGCAGCGGGCTGAGGTTTTCGTCAAACAGCACTGCACCCACCACCAGAGTGCCCACGGCCCCAATGCCCGTCCAGATGGCATAGGCGGTGCTGAGGGGAAGGGTTTTGATGGCTTGACTCAGGCACTGGAAACTCAGGATCACGCAGGCCAGAAAGACGATGGTGTAGCTTTCGTCTTTTTGCTGGAGTTTCATGGTGGTGGTGAACCCGATTTCGAACAGTCCGGCCAGCAAAAGCCACATCCAGCCGTTCATGAGGTCACCTTGAGGAGCACAATCAGGACCACGGCCAGAGCAAGCAGGCTTAGGCTGAGGGGGTTGGCCCGGTCTTTGAACACCAGCATGCCCATCAAGGTGGTGCCCACGGCGCCGATGCCCGTCCAGACAGCGTAAGCGGTCCCAAGGGGGATGGTTTCGATGGCCTGACTGAGCAAGCTGAAGCTGCCCATGGCACACACCAGAAACAGCCAGAAGAAGTGTTTGTTTTTCTGTTCGAGTTTCAGTGCAGTGGTGAAGCCGACCTCCAATAGGCCAGCGAGGATCAGAAGGGTCCAGCCATTCATGTTGGGTCCTTTCTGATTTAGCACGTTTGTGCTAAATCCAATGGTTTCAAGGTAGCACGGTTTTGCTTATTTCGCAAGATTGTGCTAAAAAGAAGCATGCCCCGAATTGTGAACCACGACCACCGCCGGGCCGAACTGGCATCAGCCATCTGGAGCCTGATCCGTGAACAGGGGCTCTCTGGGGTGACGTTGCGCAACCTCAGCGAACGGAGCGGTTGGTCCAGCGGAGCCATCCGCCACTACCTTCCCAACCGGCAAGCCATCCTGAATTTCGGTGCAGAACACCTCAATGAACGTGTTGAGCACCGCCTGCGGTCCTTGCCGCAGACCCGAGACCATCGGCAAAACCTGCTGCACTTTCTGGAAAACCTGCTCCCCCTCGACGATGAAACCCGCCTCTGGATGGAGGTCTGGGTCGCTTACGTCGGAGAAGCGGTCAGCGATCAGGGTTATGCCGACACACAGGGCATGCTTTACACCAACCTGAATGCCGTGATCACCCAAATTCTGGAAGATTTTGCCCGTGCAGGATGGCAACTCCAGTACAGCCCCGAGCAGTCTGCCACACAACTGCATGCCTTGCTGGATGGCCTGAGCGTTCACGTCCTGATGGGTCGTGTGCCACCCGAGCAGGCAAAACAGGCTTTGCAACACATGGTGGACCACCTGCTGTCCCCTCCATGAGGCTGAATCTTGTTTTCAAAAGGGTTCAACTGTAAACAAAACAACATCCAAAATACCCCTATAGGGTATACAATGAAGCCAGAGAGGTATCCCATGAATGACATCCTTGTGTGCCCGAACTGCAACAGCAAAAACCGGGTCGGACAGGTTCCCTCTGGGCGGGTCCCTGTGTGCGCCAAATGCCAGCAAGCCCTCCCATGGCTTCACAACGGATCCGACCAGAGTTTCGCCTCTGATCTGGAAGCAGGTGTTCCCGTACTCGTGGATTTCTGGGCTCCTTGGTGTGGCCCTTGCCGCATGGTGGCTCCGGTGCTCGAAGAACTCGCACGCGAACATGCAGGCAAGCTCCGCATCGTCAAAATCAACGTCGATGAAAACCCCCAAGTCTCCCAGAACTTCAGTGTGCGCAGCATCCCCACCTTGATGCTGTTCCAGAACGGTCGGCCAGTGGACACCTTGGTGGGTGCCCTGCCCAAAGGTCAATTGAATGCCCGTCTGTCTCCGCATTTGAAGCATTGATCAGAAACGTCAACAAACAGGGGAGAAGGGGCCGCAGGTGTTTTTCTGTGGTCCCTTCTCCCCTTTAAGCATTCAGATCTATCTTTTGCTCATGTTCACGGCTCAGTGCCCCAAGCACATCACTGATGGTGACCACTCCGACCAGATGGTGCTTTTCATCCACCACAGGAAGCCCGAGGATGTTGTGCCTGAGCATTTCCTGGGCCACAATTTGCAACGAATCCTCTGGCATCACCGAAGTGGTTGCAGAGCGCATGGCATCTTCCACATACATGCTGTGCAGCAGTTCATGGTCCCGTTCTCTGGCATGCATGGCCTCTCCATACTTGCGTTCGGCGTAGGCTTGCAGGTCTTCCAGTTTGATGATGCCTTTCAAACGCCCTTCTTGCAGCACAGGAAGCACATGCAAGTGGTGGGTTTTCAACAGGCTCAGGGCTTCAGAGGCGAGGTGGTTGGATTCAATGGTGATGGGTTGGGTGGTCATGCATTCCAGAACTTTCATGTTCTTCCTCCAGAAAAGAACTGCACAGCTTGGTCAACAGCACAAACCATCAAGACGATAGAAAAAGTCAGTTTGAGGGTAACCCCGGGGGATTACCAGAGCATTACCTTTCTTCTGTTAATCCCTTAGTACAATAAAAATTTCACAAATTAAATGCTTATCTCTAAAATGTACAATTGCTGCACTGCCGCACCAAAACACCTTTGACAGACAGCTTTAAAATCACCTGTGGCCTGTGAAGTCCTGTTTTTCGCTTTGGTTTTTCAGTTGTGATGAACTCGAAAGTTCATCACAACTCCATCAAGTG
The DNA here is from genome assembly GCF_000745915.1 of Deinococcus misasensis DSM 22328. Lineage (NCBI taxonomy): Bacteria > Thermotogati > Deinococcota > Deinococci > Deinococcales > Deinococcaceae > Deinococcus > Deinococcus misasensis. The sequence continues at coordinate 13,767 of NZ_JQKG01000016.1, read as the reverse complement.
TCATTCCTGCTTTCCATTCCCTCCAGCAAACTCCCTTTCAGGCGGGCAAGCAAGGACAAGAGCACCCCATGCTCTTCTGCGCTCAGGCCAGAGAACAACTCCGAGAGCCAACTCTGGTAACTGGAGGTCATGGCTTTCAGGTGCTCACGGCCTTTTTCGGTCAGTTGGATGTGGACGCTGCGACGGTCTGCTGGAGGGGTGCTGCGAACCACCAGACCTTCCTGCGCCAGTTGATCGGTGATCACGGTGATGTTGCCGGGTGTGACCATCAACCTGCGTGCAAGTTCCTGTGCCCCGAGCCCGTCCTGATGGGGTTCCAGTTGAATCAACAGATCAAACCTCGGGACGGTGGTCTGGTGTTCCTCTTTGAACCGGGCACGCAAAGTGGAGGTCAGCAGGTTCGTGCAAGTCATCCAGCGAAGCCAGAGCCTCAGGATGTCCGGGTCCTGTTCGGACAGTCTTGTTTCAAGGTCCTGCATGCTATTTCACCGTGTGGTAAAACTCTGGATGCTGAATGGTGGGCAGTTGATGGGTTTTCAGCAGCAAGGTCCGGATCGCCCAGAGGTCTGGAAACATCCGGTATTTGAGGGCCGTTTCATCGAGGTATTGCACCCCTGCGCTGCCTCCGGTTCCAGTGCGCCTGCCGATCACCCGTTCCACCATGCGGGCGTGTCTCTGGCGGAAAATCACCATGGCTTGTTCCAGAGCCACCAGTTCATCAAGAATGTCTCTGGGCCATGCCAGCAGGGGCAATTCCCGGTAAGACTCAATGAACAGCAGGGCTGCCCGAATGCGTTTGGTGTAGGCCTGTTTTTCCCCTTCCACATCCAGAGCGTGCAGGTAGCGCCTTGCTCCCTCAATGCCCATCAGGTGGCGTTTTTCAAGTCGGCTCTGGTCTTCAGGGGTCAGGGCCTGACGTTGCATCTGGTGGGTGAACGCAGCACTGTCCTGTGTGTAGGCATCGAGGTACTGTTCGATGAACCCATCCACCACCTCTGCATCTCTGGGCTGACCGGGCGTGGAAGCCTGAATGGGCGTGCGGTAAAGCCAGTCCTGCACGGCCTCCTTCAGGGTTGGGGTGTCCTGAAGTCTGGCTTGCACCCTTATGGAGGCTGGACTTTCGGTGCCATCCGGGTTTTTCAGGGCCTTCAGGTAACTCCCTTCCGAACCCAGAGGAATGCGGTCCTCGTCCTTGAGGCCCATCAGGATTTCCACTTCACGCAAACCTGCACTCTGGAAGCCGCTGGCCGGGGTGAGTTTGTCGCGGAAATTCAGGTAATCGCGTGTGGTGAGGGTTTCCATCAGTTCAAAATGGTCGGACAGTTTCTTGAAAATCAATGTGGTGCGCTTCAAACCTCTGGCGGCACTGGACAGGGTTTGCTCTGGAACGTGGGGATTCTTGAACAGGTCACGGATGCCGATCAGTTCACGCAAAGCCAGTTTGAACCAGAGTTCGTCAATCTGGTGGACCACAATGAACATCACTTCGTCGTTGTGGAGGTCCGATTCATGACCAAGGCCATGTTGAAGGCTCAGGAGTTGTTCGGTCTGGATGTAATCCCAGTAACTGGTGGGTTGGGGTTCGTTCATGGGCACCTCTGGCGAAGATGCTTTAAGTTTAAAATATTGAAGCTTTAAATATCCAGAGGGATTTGTTAAGATGGGCCATGCGCAGAAGTGAATTCATCCTCCCCGAGGGCATTTACCTCGATGGCAACTCGCTTGGACCCATCAGCCACTTCACCCGTGCCTGCATGGAAAAACGCCTGCAAGAATGGCAGGACCACGCTGTCAAAGGCTGGGAAGACTGGTTTACCCTCCCCGAGCGTCTGAGTCCCACCCTCGCTGCACTGGTCGGAGCCAAACCCGAAGAGGTCATCACCACCGGAACCATCACCCAGAACCTGCACAGCCTGCTCGGGACGTTTTATCGACCCACAGGCGCAAAGAAGCACATTGTGGCCACCAGTCTGGATTTCCCCACCGACCTGTACGCCCTGAAAAGCTGGGCAGACCGCCATGATGCAGAACTCCGCCTTGCTCCTTCCAGAGACGGTTACACCATCGAAGAAGAAGACCTCGAAAACCTGCTGACCGACGATGTGGCTCTGGTGCTCTTGCCTGTGGTGCTGTACGCCAGTGGGCAACTGCTGGACATTGCACGGCTGACCCAAAAAGCCCACGAGAAAGGCATTGTGGTAGGGGTGGATGCCGCGCACAGCATTGGAAGTGTGCCCCATCAACTGCACGACCAGCAAGTGGATTTTGCTGTGTGGTGCACCTACAAGTACCTGAATGCTGGCCCCGGCGCACCCGGCGGTCTGTTCGTGCATGAAAAGCACTTTGATGTCATGCCCGGTCTGCCCGGATGGTGGGGCAACGACAAACACACCGCGTTCGAAATGAAACCCTTTTACCGCAAAGGACACGGTGCTGCTGCCTACCAGACCGGCACCCTCTCACCGATTGCTCTGGCCGGAGTGGAAGGGGGCCTGAAACCCTTCGCGGAATTGGGCATTGAGGCCATCCGTGAACGAAGCCTCCAGTTGACCGAACACTTCATGCACCTGATCGATGAACACCTCCCTGAAGTGGAAATCGTCACCCCCAGAGCACAGGCCAGAAGGGGAGGGCATGTGAGCATCAGACACCCGGACGCACAATTGCTTTCTCTGGCCCTCAGGGATCGGGGCATCATTCCGGATTTTCGTGTTCCAGATCTGGTGCGAATGGCCCCAGTGGCCTTGTACAACACCCCAGAAGAACTGGAAAACACCGTGCAGGTGCTCAGGGAGCTGCTGGAGAGCAAGGCTTATCTGGAGTACGCCAACAAGAAAACACAAGTGGTTTGAGAGCAGGTTTGGTAGGGACCTCTCTGGTCTTTTGATTTTTAAGAACAATAAATATTTCACAAATTATTAAAAACCAAAATACACACATTTCAACACCTTCCACTCAATTTTTACAGCAAACAAATTCGTTCACATACACTAGAAATATGGGGGGGCAGCCACAAGTGTATTTTTTTCCTGCAATCTGACTGACCATCAACGTGATGACATTCGAAACCTGTGTGCCAGAATGGGTGAAGTTCTGGTAAATCAGAGTCAGGTCATCTCATTCAACATGCAAACGCCAATGCCGTTGGGAAAGGATTGGCCTTTGCCTCCTGACCAGCCACTTTCCCTCACCGTTTCCTTTGTTCCCGTTACCGAAGAATACACAGCAGATGAACTGCGTCAGCTTTTCCATACCACAGCATTTTCCATCAGGTCTAGATTGGATGTCATGGCATATACCAACAGCAAAACCTCCCATATGGCCTTGGCTTTTCTTACCCGGCACCTTGCCCGAACATACCACGGGTTGATTGATTTGAGAGGAACCCTTGATGATTGGACTCAAACCCTCTGGGACCAAATTCCAGAAGATGCAGAAGATCAGGAAATCATTGACCTGTATGCCGACCACTTTCAGGGACACAAAGGAAAACTTTGGATGGTGTATTACAAAGGCGAAGGTTACCGCAGTTTAAGCCACTCCTGTGATGCCGATTTTCTCACATGGTGGCTGAAACAACCCCAATTCTCGCTCGCCAAGTAAATCATTGGCGATGAGCATAAAATGAACCCCGGATTCCGGGGTTCAGAAACCAGAGTTTGTTTTCCCCTCAGTGCCTGCTGACAGGGCGCATGCGTTCTTCCACCAGAGCAGCCAGTTTCAGGTAGTCCTGATGGAACAGGCGGATGCCTTCCGCGAGTTTTTCGGTGGCCATGGGGTTGTTGGTGAGGCCCCAGAGGAATTCAGCCTGGGTCATGGTGGTGTCTTTTGGCACGCCACTCTGGGGGGTAGGGTCAAGGTGGCGGGGCAGGTCTCCAGTGTCCTCGCTGAGTTCTTTGAGGAGTTGTGGAGAGACGGTCAGGCGGTCGCAGCCAGAGAGGGCTTCCACCTGTGCTGCACTTCTGAAGGATGCACCCATCACGATGGTCTGGTAACCCTGATCTTTGAAGTGACGGTAGATTTCTTTGACGCTGTTCACACCGGGATCTTCGGCAATGTCGAAGCCATTGACCCCCTGGGCTTTTTTGTACCAGTCGGTGATGCGTCCCACGAAGGGGGAGATCAGGGTCACTCCGGCCTGAGCGCAGGCGATGGCCTGTTCCAGAGCGAACACCAAGGTCAGGTTGCAGCGGATGCCTTCCTGTTCAAGGATGCGCGCAGCTTCCACGCCTTCCCAGGTGGTGGCGATTTTGATGAGGATGCGCTCTTTACCGACCCCTTCTTCTGCGTACAGGGCGATGAGCTTGCGGGCTTTCTCGACCATTTTGGGGGTGTCGAAGGACAGGGCAGCATCCACTTCGGTGGACACGTATCCGGGCACCAGTTGGGTGAGTTCGGTACCGATCCGTACGGCCAGTTTGTCGATGGCGTCTTCGGTGCTGCCGTTTTTTGCTCTGGCCCATGACACGGCTTCATCCACGAGGTGGCTGTACTCGGGTCTCTGGGCGGCTTTGAACACCAGTGAGGGATTGGTGGTGCAGTCTTGCGGTTGGAATTCTTTGATGGCGTTGATTTCTCCGGTGTCGGCAACGACCACGGTGTGCTGTTTGAGTTGTTCGAGTTTGTTCATGGGACCTCCTGAAAGTTAAATTGCGGCCTTTTTCAGCTCGGCTTTTTCAGTCTACTCCCATTCATGAATGGTGATGTGAACGCTCAACTGACAGGTAAACCAGTTCAGATGGGCTGCAGTTTGTTCTGCAAACCTGTTTTGGGACGCATCATCCAGACACCCAGAGCACCCATCCAGAGAATGGCCCAACCGAAGGTGTTGGAAGCGTTGCCGTAGGTGTCGTCTTGCACTTTTCCAGTGTCGGTTTCTTCTTTACCAGAGGTGGTGTTTTCAGCAGAGGGACTGTCCGTGCTGTTTCCATTGCCGTACAGGGCTGGGCTGCTTCCTGCATTGTCTTTTTCTTTTTTGGTGTCTTCGGCCAGAGCAGTGACACTGAGGGCAAGCAACAAAGTGGGGATCAATCGCAAATGTTTCATGGAAACCTCCAGATGATGTGTGGATTCAGGCATTTGGCCTTTCCACCATGCTATAAGGCAGGGGTGTGCTGGCTGCGTCAAAACCCTAAAGGCCACCTCATCAAACGGTACAATCAAACCCATGAACATTCTGGTGCTTGGTGGAACGGGATTTTTGGGAAGGCACATCACACAAACCCTGCTGGACAGGCACCATCAGGTGACGGTGTTTGCGCGTGGTCACACCAGGGCCCTCCCTCCCGCTGGAGTCGAAGTGCTCACTGGAGACAGAGAGCTTGGTCTGCAAGGCTTACAGGCTTTGCAAGGGAGATCCTGGGATGCCTGTGTGGACTGCTCGGGGTACACGGCTGTTCAGGTCCAAGCCAGCACCGAGCTCCTCAAAAACCTTGTGCAGCATTATGTGTATCTCAGTGCAGTCAGTGTTTATGGAGATCCAGCCCATGGACCCGTCACAGAGGATTTTCCTCTGGTAGAACCTGCACCCGCCCACATCACCGAAGTGGATGGGAGCACCTATGGTCCCCTCAAAGTCACCTGTGAACAGGTGGTTCGCAAGGCTTTTCAGCACCACACTGTTTTGCGTCCACAAGTGGTGACCGGACCTTTTGACCCGAGTGGGCGTTACAGCCATTGGGTGAATCGGGCCAGAGCAGGAGGGGAGATGCTGTGTCCCGGCGATGGCACGGATTTCCTGCAGGTCGTGGATGTGCGGGATGTGGCGGCTTTTGTTGTGCATGTGCTGGAAATGCAGGTTTCTGGAACCTTCAACCTCTCTGGCCCAAGGTTCACGTGGGGTGAATTTGTGCGGATGCTCGGGGTGGAACATCCTGTCTGGGTGCCCAGTGCGTTGCTCAAAGAAGCAGGTTTGACGTTCGTGGAATTGCCGCTGTACAGACCCCATGGAGGTCCGCGCAGCAGTTTGATGCATGTGGATCACCAGAGGGCCAGCAATGCAGGTTTCAAAGTCACCCCTGCTGAGGTGACTTTGCGTGACATGCAGCTCTGGAGCATGCAGCACCCAGAGCCTCTGGCCATGCCTGCTGATCTGGAACAAAGGCTTTTGAGGCAAAGCAAGGGCATGGAATGAATGGTTTTCAAGAGGTGTTTGTGGGAATGGTGGCATCACCGCCAAACGCGACCCACCAACACATCTGGAAACACCTCCATTGAATCAAAGCTTCTTGCTGATTTGAAATACGAAACAAAGAGGGGTATTGGGATACCTGTTTTGCTCTGGAGGGGTCTTAAAATCGATTTTAAGAAGCGATGAATTTTCTGTTGTTCCAGAAAGGATTTTTCACTTCGGTGGTTTAAGAGCTGAAGCAAAAGCAGCTTGAATGGCCATTTTTTACGATAAGATTGTTTATCGTAGATAGATCAGAGGGGTGAATTGCAGCATTTCTTCAAGCCAGAGCCCTCAACCCCTGACACAATGGTCGCATGAATCCTCAACTGCAACCCATTGAAAACATCCGGCTGGAAACCCGCTGGACCGACCTTGGACATGGTCACTTTGAATTGCCTGTGCTGGAAGATTCCCCGAGACGCATTGTGCTGTTTTACCACATCGGCACCGCAGAGCACCCCAAGCACCGCATCCATTATGGGGTGCGACTGCAAGACCAGCAAGGCGAAAGCATCCTCTGGGAAGGTGAAACTTTGCAGCTTGAACAGGCTTTGCAGGAGTTTGAACGGCTGTATCCCACCCTGCAGAGTCGGGCCAGTGAAGTGCTGGAGCAACGCCGTTTGACAGTGTGAGCGACGGTCTAAGCTTTGTGTTGATTGTGCGGTACAGTGAGGGATGTCTGTTCCCTTCAACATCCTGCACAGCTTTTTGCAAGAACACCAGATTCCGGGTGCAACTGCCGCCCTCTTGAGAAATGGTGAATTGGAATTCATGGGTGCAGCTGGTTGCGAGGATTTGCAAGGCCAGAGCCCACTGGATCCACAAGCCATTTTTCCGATTTTCAGTGTCACCAAAACCCTGATTGCTGCTCTGGTGCTGAAACTTGCCAGAGCAGGAACCTTCACTCTGGACGATGCCATGCAAATGCATTTCCCAGAGCTGGAGCCTTTGCCTGCTTTCACATTCCGTCAAGTCCTGATGCACACTTCAGGGTTGGTGGATTATGGGGCTCTGGCTGGCTACCACGCAGCTTTGAGAACACAACCTCTGAAACCATGGTCAGATGCAGAGCACCTGCAGTTGGCCCTTTCCAGAAGGTTGCTGTTCGAGCCCGGTACAGGGTTTGCTTACTCCAACATCGGTTACATGCTTCTCAAGCAGTGGATTGAAAGTCAAGCCCGAGAAACTTTTGCAAGCGCTTGCAAAACTCACCTGTTTGACCCTCTGGGGCTCAAATCCACTTTTGTGCTGGAATCTCTGGAGGACATGCAAACCCTGACTCCGGGGTTCAGTGACCTCTGGAATGGCGAAATGCAAGACTTGCGCTCCAGTTACCCTCCACAGTGGGTGGCCCACGGACTGGTGGCTTCCTCTGCCCGAGAATTGGCCCTTCTGATAGACGCCCTGTTCACCGCCCAACTGCTCACCCCACTTGAACTGGGAGCCATGCAAAACGGATTCGTTGTGGCCGAACACCATCCCATTTTTGAAGTGCCTGCTTACGGACTCGGGTTGATGCTCGATGGCCTGAGGCATGCCGTGATGGGACATGGTGGAGGAGGTCCCGGTTATTCCATCGGGGCACTGCACTGGCCAGACCAGCATGGAGACAGCCTGACCTGTGTGACGATGCTCAACCGGGATGGGGACTGGGGTCTTGAGCTGTCACACCAACTCGGGTCCAGTGTGTGATGCCTTGCACGGGCCATTTTTTCCTCGTCAAGACCACCCAAACGTGATACAACCAGAGCAGATTCCCGTGGCCACCCCCAGACCCACCCTTGCCCAACTTCAGTGCTTCATTGCCGTGTGCGACTCGGGCAGCTTCAACGAAGCCGCCGCCAGCACAGGCATGTCCCAGAGCACCCTCAGTGAAGCCGTCAAAACCCTCGAAAAACACCTCGGGGTTCCCCTCTTGCACCGCAATCGGCAGGGGGTCACCCTCACCACTGCAGGGGCCAGAGCCCTTGAACACGCCCGGGCGGCACTGCTGGCCGTGGAAGACTTCACCCAGTCCGCCTTGAACCCCGGTGAATTGACTGGAACGGTGCGGATCGTCAGTTTGCGCAGTGCAGCAGCCCGCATCCTGCCCGAGGTGCTGCTCAAACTCCGCCACGACCATCCCAACCTCAAAATCCACATCATGGAAAACGAAAGCCAGGTGGCCGCCGGAGAAACCATGCTCCTGCAAGGGGAAGCCGACCTCGGGCTCCTCCCCCACCCGCCCAGCCATCCGCTCCTGTCCAGACCCATTTATCAGGATGAGTGGGTGGCCGTGTATTCCCGAAACCGCAAGCACAAACCCCGCACCTGGGCCGATTACCACCACCAGACCTTCCTGATGAACGGCGGAGCACCTGGAACCATCCAGCAAATCCGTCAGGTTTTTGCAGAGCACGGCGTCCAGAGCCCAGACATTCAGGAATTTCAGGACGACACTGTTTTGCTTGCCATGAGCGAACACGACCTCGGGATCACCCTGCTGCCGCAACTTGCGGTTGGGCACCTGCCAGACACTCTGGAATACGCCACCCTGCCTGACACTTTGCTGCGCACCATCGGCCTGATGGTCCTCCCGAGGAGGTCCAGCCTGCCTGCCTTGCAGGTGGTGATGGGCATGATTTTGCAGGCTCAGGACAGCAGAAAAGCATGAATTAGACCAGTGAGTGAGTTATGTTTTGGGGTATTCGTATTGTTGCTTGGACTGACTCAGCACTGTGAAAAAACACCTACAGCATGACTGTTTGAGTGTTGTGCCATCCAACATCCATATGCCATTTGATACAATAAAAACACATGGCTGTTCAAAATCCTTTGCTGCAAACTGTCTCTGGAACTTACACCTCACAGGGAATAAGTGAAGCCATTGAGGTCACAGCCCATCCAGACCGTTATGAATTTCAGACTTCCCGCACCACTGTGGAACTCAGTTGCATGAACCAAGTATGGCATGCCGATGACACCGAACCCGATTGTGTCATCCAGTTTCCCATTGTGTTTCCACTTGAGGAAGAAAGGCGAAATCCGTGGAAATGATGACACACGTCATTGAGGGACTGGTGGAACACTTTGTGCTGGTGGACCAGAAGGGAGTGACTGTACAGTTCTCACATGGATTCTATTACCACATCTACGAATTTTTTCCAGTGCTATTTCCTGACATTCAGCCAGCGTGTTGTGCGTACTGCAAGTGGCACCTGTATGAACCTCACTACCGTTTGGAGATGAGGTGTGTGCGCGTTCTCAAGCACGCCCCAGAAATGCTGCAGAAAGTGCTGTCCCTCACCCATCGCAAAGACATGTATGTTAGTGCGGCATTTGGGATGGGTGACGCTGTTCGGGAAAATTTTCACTGTGGTGAATTCGAGCGGGCGTCGTGTTGGCCTTTTGACTTGGTCTCGACAAGAAACTGAAGATCCCTTACCGGTGTCCAAGAACCTTCCAGCATCCTGATCATCGAAGCTGGGACAAACAACACCAAGAACGCGAGAGATTGAAATCTCACGCCAGAGACATCATTTGCTGATCATATTGGATGTGCCTGTTCTGTTGATTCAGTTGATCCTGCTTATGAATCTTCAATGTGCCAAATCACACCTCAATGAAGCTTGTTGGACCGTTTGGGGGTGTAAAACTGTTCAATCAGGATGCAGTCTTCACATTCCAGAGCGTGCTGAAGACCTTCACAGCGCTGCTGAAACCCACTGGCTGCCTCAAGCACCACCACCATTCTCTGGTGACTGCCGTTCTGGTACATCACCCTGCATTGACCGCTCTGGTGGTCGGGTTGGACGCGCAAAATGTCCCTGAGGCGCAAGGTTTGCACCTGCCCCTCTGGGGTGACAATCATGATGAAATCCCGTTCCAGATATGGGTTTCGGGACCGTTTGGTTTGTAAAAACATGGATGAATCTCCTTTTCAGAAATGACCTCATCAGGTTTTCATGTCTGGGTTCTGAAGACCGTAAGATATGCCCTGTGTCTGCACATTCACCTTGAGCCTTTCAGAACAAAAGTTTTGCAGTTCTGACTGCACACCTGTCCTGACCTATTCATGACCCCAGCACCCCTGAGATCCCAACTCGGGTTTTTGTTGTGTCAGCCGATTGTCAGCTTGACGTTCCCCTGACTTGCGCATGGCATTCTGCAACCATGAAGAAAGTGATGTTGACCGCCATCCTCATGACCTCCCCCCTCGCCTTCGCTGTGTCCCTGCAGGGTGCAGGCGCTTCATTTCCCTACCCCCTGTACCTGAAATACTTCGCTGAATACAAGAAAGCCACCGGCACCGAAGTCAGCTACCAGAGCATCGGTTCTGGCGGTGGGCAGCGCCAAATCCTTGAACAGACCGTGGATTTCGGAGCCAGCGATGGTCCCATGTCCGACAGCGACATGGCCAAAGCCCCCAACGGCAACAAAATCTTGCACATCCCCACGGCCCTTGGTGCTGTGGTGCCCATTTACAACATCCCCGGAGTTGACTCCAGCCTCAAATTTGATGGCAAAGTCCTCGCCGACATCTTCTCCGGCAAAATCACCAAATGGAACGACGCTGCTCTGGTCAAAGAAAACCCCGAGCTGAAAAACGTTGCTTTGCCCATCACCATCGCCCGCCGTGCCGATGGCAGCGGAACCACCTTCATCTTCACCGACTACCTCTCCAAAGTCAGCAAGACCTTCTCGGGCACCGTGGGCAAAGGCACCACCGTGAACTGGCCCCAGACCAGCATCGGTGGCAAAGGCAACGACGGGGTGACCAGCGTGGTCAAACAAACCCCTGGTTCCATCGGTTACGTGGAATTGATTTTCGCCAAGCAGAACAACATTGACTACGGACAAATCAAGAACAAAAGTGGCAAGTACGTGAAGGCCACCCTCAAAGGGGTCACTTCTGCTGCGGCTTCCAAGCCCTTGCCTGCCGACACCCGAGTGAGCATCACCGACGCTGCGGGCGCAGACTCTTACCCGATCAGCGGTTACACCTGGATTCTGGTGTACCAGAATCAGGACTACGGCAAGCAAACCAACGAGAAAGCCAAGGCCGTGAAAGACCTGCTAAAGTGGATCGTCACCGATGGCCAGAAGTTCAACGAAGACCTCGGTTATGCCCAGTTGCCTGACCGTGCCCAGAAACTTGCTCTGGGACTGGTGAACTCCATCAAGTTTGGCAACAGCAAACTCTGATTCCAGTCTACAGAAAGATCCCTGCTTTGGCAGGGATCTTTCTGTGTTTATGTTGTGAAGGTTTGTGGGTCAGGCTCTGGACTCAATCTGTAAACTTTTCACGGTCTGCTGCAACTGGTCCATGCGGGCACTGAGTTCACCGACCATGCGCCTCAAGCGGTCGTTCTCTTCGCGAAGCTGATCGAGTTCGCGGTTCTCTGGTCCAGAGGACACATTTTCGGTTTTCAGGTAGCGGTTGCGCCAGTTGTAAAACGTCTGGTCGGTGAAACCATACTCCCGGCACACCTGTGAGATGCTTTTGCGCCCGGAGAGCACCTCACTGAGGACCTGGCGTTTGAAGTCTTCGTCGAATCTCGTCTGGGTCACAGGGGATCACCTCGCAGACCGGTCCAGAGGGGCCGGAGTGGGAATCTGTTCATTCAGGAAAGCATGGATCACGATGCCACCGGCCCCGGAGAGCCAGAGGTCGGGATCCTGATCTTTGAAAAGCACGGTTTTGCTGGACGGAACCAGCGGCAAAGAGTGGTGCTGGAGGGCTTCTGACAGAGCACTCTGGAAGTGCCCGGAGGTGCTGACTGCTGGGGCGTAAACCAGCACATGCCGGATGTCGAGGGCGTCCACGACAAAAGACAGGGCCAGGCCCACCAGTTGACCTGCAAAGGTGAGCAGGCGCACTGCTTCAGGGTCTTCTTGGTCTGCCAGATGGGTGAGGTCAGAGGTGGAGTCCACGTCCAGACCGGCTTCTCTGGCCTGTTGAACCAGAGCCCCACTGGAAGCGTAAGCTTGCAGGCAGCCCTTTTTGCCGCAGATGCACTGCCGTCCGTTGCGCACCACTGTGAAGTGGCCGATCTCTCCAGCAGCATTGTTTTGACCGGTCAGCATGCGGTCTTCGTGGTAAAAACCCATGCCGATGCCCTCATCGAGGTACAGCACAGCGAAGTACTGCTGCTCTGTGGCCTCTGCGAACAGCTTCTGGGCGATGGTGATGGAGTTCACGTCGTTTTCGATGACCACAGGGAGTTGCAACTGGTGTTCCAGCAGCACCCCAATGGGCACGTTTTGCCAGTCCAGCAAGAAAGAATGCACGCACACTCGACGGCGCACATCCACAATGCCTGACAGGGCCAGACCCACACCCAGCACCTGATTTGCTGGAATGTTGGCCTGCTGCATCAGGTGTTGGGTCAACAAGCAGAGGTGCTCCAGCACGGTCTCCACCTGAAAATCAGGCAGTTGGCAGGAAAGCACAGCCAAGCTGTTGCCCCGCAAATCCATCAGGCTGCCTGTGACTTCAGCGGAGACCATCCTGAGACCAATGACATACCGATGGGTGGGATTCAGGCACAGCATCACCCTCGGGCGACCCAGACCGTCTTGCTGCATGCCCTGTTCGGTGACCACACCCTCTTGCAGCAGTTCACGCACAATCCCAGTGACCGAAGCGGAACTGGCCCCGGTGATGCGGGTGAGGTCGGCTCTGGACAGGGTGTGTTGCTGATAAAGCTCACGGAGCAGTTTGCTGCGCAACATATGGGTTCCTTTGCATCAAGACTTTTCTCACTGACTGAAATAAGTTTACATCGGGCCACGCGCAGAATCAAGGAAACAACCCACCAAAAACCCGATCTGGCACACACACCTCCACGAAACAAAGGCGAAAAGCGGGGTTTCGCAAGGCTTGCTTTCTGCCTTGACTCGGCTTTGTTTTCTAGGGAAATGAAATAAAACCAGAGCCGTACAACAACCAGCAACCCTGTCCAGAGCGCCCTTTCAAACTGCACTTGAAAGACCTTTCAGGTTGCCGTTCGTCACAACAAAAAACCACCCGAGCGACTCAGGTGGCAACAGGTGCAAAAGTTCAGTGGTTTTCAGCGGTCGGTCAGGCGCTCCATGGCCTCGGGATACCTTGCCCCGAGCACCTCAATCTCCGAGAGCGCCCTCTCTATTTCCTGCATTTCACCTGCACCCAGTTTCACCTGCACCGCACCAAGGTTCTCCTCCAGACGTTCCAACTTGCGGGTGCCCGGAATGGGAACAATCCACGGTCTTTGCGCCAGCAACCACGCCAGAGCCATCTGTGCAGGGGTGGCTCCCCTCTGAAGGGCCAGTTCGTGCAGCACATCCACCAACCTCTGGTTGGCTTCACGGTACTCGGGGTAGCTGGATCAATGGAACGGAAAATATCGGTCTAACTCAAAAAAACCTTTGCTGGCACATATTTTCTTGATTCAAACTCTTCTGCAGAAGGAAATCGCTCAGTAGTCTACAGTGGGAAGGCCAGGGGTGCCCTGGGGCGTACCTTTCCACTGATGATAGAGCTATGCCGTTTAGGGGTGGGCAAATCTGAGGTTGTGTGCTAGAAAAGCAAATGCCAGTCGGGTTTTTAGCGTCCTGAGCGTCTTCACCTGACT